>MZGM01000013.1 GCA_002085035.1 Candidatus Zhuqueibacterota bacterium 4484_219 | reverse complement strand
ACTCAAAGAAGCTTTTGGATAACGTTTACAGCACAGGAGAACTTGGTACCGTTATAAAAGAGCAATCGCTCATAATTGTTACTATTAAAGGATTAATTATTATAACTGGCTGTGCCCACCCGGGGATAGTGGAGGTAGTAAGGAAATCAACAGAGTTGCTGAAAAGGACACCGTTGTTGGTGATGGGAGGTTTTCATTTAAGATGGAAAACCGAGCAGGAGATTAAGGAAATTATCGCCAATTTTCAGAAGCTGGGAGTCCAACAGGTTGGGCCTTGCCACTGTTCAGGGGATAAAGCCAGAAGATTGTTTGAAAATGCTTATGGCAAGAACTTTCGTGAAATTGGAGTAGGAAGATTGATAACTATTACTGAGGGGGAGTTGGAGTAGGACATTGATTAACTTAGTGCCTTAATCTAAATCCAAGAAAGGAGGGATTGTTTTATGCCAGCAGTAGTTGACAAGAATGAGTGCACGGGTTGTGGCGTTTGTGCGGATGTGTGTCCAACAGAAGCTATTACGGTGAAGGATGTCGCTATGGTAAATGCAGAAGAGTGTACCGATTGTGGTGCCTGCGTAGATGAATGTCCTACTGGAGCAATTTCTTTAGAGGAATAGTAGGACAAGTGTGTTAATTTAGTTGACCCAAAAGTTAACTGGATTTTAAACATTTAATTTTTAAGGAGTACAAAGATGCCAAGAGGAGATGGAACCGGCCCAGCCGGACAGGGGCCGGGTACCGGACGGGGCTTAGGTCGCGGAGGGGGCCGAGGCCGAATGGGTGGCACACGACCCGGGGCAGGACCAGGCGGACAATGTGTATGCCCTTCTTGTGGAACAACTGTAGCACATCAAGCAGGTGTGCCTTGCTATCAAATGACCTGCCCCAAATGTGGAACCAAAATGGTAAGAAAGTGATAGCGACCTATTAGTTAACAAAAACATGAAAGACCGGGGTTTCTAATTTCAACATAGAATAGAGGCTTCGGTCTTTTCTTTATTTTGGGTGTTGGTTTTTAGAACAGATGAAAATTTACAGAAAATTTTAAGTTGAGGAGGTGCAATATGCGGAAAACGTTGATCATATTGGTAAGTTTGTACTTGGGCGGGTTACTCGGGACTGTATCATTAGCACAAATTAACAAAGTCAAATATGTTAAAAGGTACTACGATCCTGTTCTCAAAGAGATGAGTGAAAAAGCCAAAAAGGAAAAAGCGCAAAGGGATTCAATAACTGCTGCGATTCGTCTCCGGCAAAAGAAACGCAAGGAGGAGGAACGAAAGGCCGCAAAAATATTACGCTTTGACTTTGTGGGCGTCAAAAAACCAGCGTCTCCTGAAGTTTTCAAATCAGCTTTCCATTTTCCACCAGTACCTCAATATCGTACCGGGACCTGTTGGTGTTTTTCCACAACGTCGTTTTTGGAGTCAGAAGTAGCTCGATTGACCGGGCAGAAAATCAAACTTTCGGAAATGCATACTGTTTACTACGAGTACTTGGAAAAGGTCCGCCGCTACGTTCAGGAACGCGGTGATTCCGAGGTAGGGCAGGGTTCGGAAGCAAATGCCGTTACTCGCATCTGGAAAAAATACGGTGTGGTGCCTAAAGAAGTGTATTCTGGGTTGGTGGGTGATGATGAACGTTACGATCACACCCGTATGTTTGAAGAAATAAAAAATTATCTGCGTTACATAAATACCCACAACTACTGGGATGAACAGGAAGTTATTGCCACTGTTAAGATTATTCTCAACAAGTACATGGGAGCTCCACCTACTTCCTTTGAATACCACGGGAAACGAATGACCCCGCTGGAATTTTTGCACAATGTTCTCAAACTAAACCCTGATGATTACGTCAGCGTCATGTCTACCTTGTCGATTCCTTTCTACACCAAAGGCGAGTACAAGGTGCCAGACAATTGGTGGCACAGTGCCGACTATTACAATGTCCCCTTAGACGAATGGTACGGTATCATCAAAAAGGCGGTAAAAAATGGTTACACTGTTGCTATTGGTGGAGACGTTAGCGAACCAGGCTACAATGGTTTTGAAGATGCTGCTATCATTCCCGATTTCGATATTCCCCAGGAGTACATTAATCAGGACTCGCGAGAGTTTCGCTTTTACAATAAAACCAGTACGGATGATCATGGTGTTCATCTCGTTGGCTACACCAGAATTGGTGATCATGACTGGTTTCTGATTAAGGACTCAGCACGTAGTTCGCGCCACGGGAAATTCAAAGGATATTACTTTTACCGTGACGACTATATTAAGCTGAAGATGTTGACTTTTATGGTCCACAAAGACGTTATGAAAGACATCTTGAAAAAGTTTAACTAGCAGAATAGGAACGTTCTGCAAATTGCCTTCCGTCTCTCTCTTCCACTTTACCAAACGTCATTTTGTAAAATATGAGTGTAGGGGGTAAATGCCCGCCTGGTTGCCCTTCTGTTATTTGTCTTGACATTTTTACTTTAAAGTAATATATTTTGGATACATTTTATTGGAATAATTGGCCTGAAGTTTCTGAGAATTTCGAGGAGGGACAATGCGACTTGCTTTAGTTGGCTATGGTAAAATGGGCAGAGAGCTCGAAAAAGCTGCGGTCACCAGGGGGCATCAGGTAGTGGCCATTATTGATCCTGACGTTCCAGGAATGGCCAAAGAGATGTCAGCAGCGACAGTAAAGAATGCGGAAGTAGCTCTGGAATTCACCCAGAAAGAGGCGGTATTAAACAATCTGGAACAGGCACTAAAGTTGAATTTGAAATTAGTAATTGGCACCACAGGTTGGTATGATGACCTCGAAAAGGCTAAAGAGCTGGTTCAACAGTATCAGGGTGGGGTGATCTATGCTCCGAATTTTTCAGTTGGGGTAAATTTATTTTTTGAGGTTGTTCAGAGAGCAGCAGAGGCGTTTAGAAATTTTTCTCAATACGATGTTTACCTGTTAGAGAAACATCACCGGAACAAGGTTGATTCTCCGAGTGGTACCGCCAAAAAAATTGCGGATATTATTCTTCATCAAATAAATAGAAAAAAGAAGATTGTGACAGAATCCCTGAACAGACGGATAAATGAAGATGAAATGCATCTGCTTTGTATTCGAGCTGGTGCAATCTACGGGGAGCATTCAGTTTTTTTCGATTCTGAAGGTGATGAGATTGAGCTTACCCATCGTGCCAGGTCACGGGTGGGGCTTGCTATCGGAGCACTTGTTGCCGCCGAATGGATCAGAGACAAGAAAGGATTTTATGCTTTTTCCGACGTGTTTAAATCATTAATATCTGGAGGGCAAAATGGCAAATGAGAAATTCAGAGGTACTTTTACCGCTTTGGTAACCCCAATGAACGATGACCTTACTATTGATGAGAAAACGTTGGGAAATTTAGTAGATTTCCAACTCCAGGAAGGAATTGATGGGCTTGTTCCTTGTGGAACTACTGGAGAGTCTCCTACTATTAGCCCTGAAGAACAAAAGAGAATTATCTCAATTGTAGTAGAAAGGGTTAATGGTAAGATCCCCGTGATTGCCGGGGCTGGTACCAATAATACTAAGGAGGCGGTTAAATTAGCTAAAGCAGCCCAGGCGGCGGGTGCGACAGGCATCCTCTCTGTTGCTCCATATTATAATAAACCCACCCAAGAAGGATTCTATCGTCATTTCCGAGCTATTGCCGAGGCCGTAGATATCCCAGTGATAATTTACAATATTCCGGGCCGGACAGGCAAAAACATCATTCCCGAAACCATTTTTAGATTGGCAACCGACTGCAAAAATATTGCAGGTGTCAAGGAAGCTTCGGGCAATCTGGAACAAATCAGCGAGGTTATAAGAGGAAGGCCGGAGGGATTCAGTGTTCTTTCCGGAGATGATTTTTTAACCCTACCACTTATTGCTTTGGGAGGCGACGGGGTTATCTCAGTAATATCCAATGAGATACCAAAACTTTTCAAAGAAATGGTTACCTTGGCTTTGAATGGAGATTTTGAGAAAGCAAGAAATTTGCATCATTACTTAACACCCTTGCTGAAGGTCAATTTTATCGAAACAAATCCTATTCCAGTTAAAACTGCTCTGTACTTAATGGGGAAAGTTAAACCTTATTTTCGTCTTCCACTTTGTGAAATGTCGTCTGTAAATCAAGATAAATTAAAAAAGGTTTTACAAGACCTGAAACTGCTGTAACCCTTACTTGACAGTGGCCTTGAGGGTAATGAACCCCATGATCATAGTACTGTTTAACCAAGGATCAGAATATGATTACAGAGATAGACTCGTTAAAAGAAAAGATAGAATTATTCTTTTCCAGTTCCGCGGAAGAATTTAAACAGGAGAAACGGGACATTTTTACCAAGTTTTTGCAGAAGCTCGAATCGGGAGAGATAAGGGCAGCCGAAAAACACGGTAGTGTATGGAAAGTGAATCCCTGGGTGAAAAAGGGTATTCTTTTAGGTTTCCGCCTGGGAGAGATCGTTGACTATTCCATAAACGACAGATTTAGATATTTTGATAAAGATACGTTTCCACTAAGGCAAATAGATGGTGTGAAACAAAGAGTGCGAATTGTCCCAGGTGGGTCTGCTATTCGAAGTGGAGCTTTTGTTGGCGAAAGAGTAACCATCATGCCGCCTTCCTATATTAATGTAGGAGCGTATGTGGATGATGATACCATGGTGGATTCTCACGCTTTAGTTGGCTCCTGCGCCCAGATTGGCAAGCGGGTTCATCTTTCAGCTGGCGCCCAGATTGGTGGGGTTCTTGAACCCATAGGTGCTATGCCAGTAATTATTGAGGATGAGGTGATGATTGGAGGGAATACTGGTATCTACGAGGGTACAATTGTTGAACGTAGAGCCGTTATTGGAGCAGGGGTAGTTATCACCGGCTCTACTCCGGTTTACGATTTAGTGCGTGGTGAAATTTATCGAAAAACCCCCGATTTACCCATCGTTATTCCCGAGGGAGCCGTAGTAGTAGGTGGTGCAAGAAAAGCCAATGGTAAATTGGCTGAACAATATGGTATTTTTCTTTACAGTCCGGTAATTGTAAAATATCGGGACGAAAAAACTGATGCAGCTACCGTTTTGGAGATGGCTTTGAGGTAATAAACGAAAACTTGATGCACATCTGCCATGGATAATGAAAAGTTGCGGTTCTACTAACTAAAATTGAGTGAGTAGATTTTTCTCAGAGCGTAGAACAGAATGATGGATCTTTTTGAGAAAATTGAAATTCTGGGGCAGGCTGCCCAGTACGATATCTGTGGTTCTTACCTCTGTCAAGGGAAAGCGGGTCATCGGCAAAAGAGTCCCCTGGGACGATGGATCTATCCGGCGGTGATGCCCGACGGTCGAGAGATTCGCCTGCTAAAAGTTCTAATGAGCAACGTTTGTGAGAATGATTGCCTTTACTGTTGCAATAGTTGCACCCAGGATTTTCGCCGAGTTAGTTTTCAGCCCGAAGAATTGGCGCGATTGTTTTTCCAACTCTGGCATAGCCGTAGGGTACAGGGACTTTTTCTCAGCTCAGCCGTTGCTGGCAACACCGAGACGGTGATGACTCGGATGTTGGAAACAGTGGAAATTATCCGCTGGCGCTACCGTTTTCGGGGATACATTCACCTGAAGATTCTGCCAGGAGCCAGTTTTAGCATTATCGAACAAGCAGTGCGACTGGCTGATCGCGTTTCACTCAATCTCGAAGCTCCTAATCCTCAACGTCTGCAAAAAATTGCTCCTCAAAAACAGTTTGACCATGACCTGCTGTCTCGCATGAAGTGGATTAGAAAACTGGCTGATCAAGGATGGCGAACCAGAGGGGGGCAAACCACGCAGTTTGTTGTCGGGGCTGCTGGCGAGTCAGACAAGGAGATTTTGACTACTGCCTCGTCGCTTTATCGTGATCTGGGACTTCGTCGAGCGTATTTCAGTGCCTTTCAACCTGTACCAGGAACTCCATTGGAAAATCATCCCCCTACCTCACTTATTCGTGAACATCGCTTGTATCAAACCGATTTTCTTTTTCGCCAGTATGGTTTTAGTGTAGATGAACTAATCTTTGATTCTCAGGGAAATTTACCTCTCAAAGCTGACCCAAAGCTAACCTGGGCACTAAATCACCCGGAGTGGTTTCCGATTGATGTCAATACTGCCTCTAAGGAGCAACTGTTGCGTGTGCCCGGCATTGGGCCAAAGTCGGCCAGACGAATTTTGAAACTGCGTCGGCAGCATCGTTTTCGGGACTTAAAGGACCTTAGTGCAGTAGGCGCTATTGCGAGTCGCTCAGCCCAATTTGTGTTGCTCAATGGCAAACGACCGCAAATGCCGAAACAATTGCAATTTGGTTTGTAATTGATGGATCTTGTAGTTGCATCTCAAAGTAATAAATGTCGAAAAGCTCATTTGGCCATTAGGGGAAAGCGCTCCAGGTGTAAGATGTTTGTAGAAGATAGGAATCGAAAACCCTCTGAACCCCGATAGGGTGACATGCCGATAGAAACTGTAACAGCTCTGGTAGACAGGGTTATTCCCTTTCCGTTTTAATAGATGAGAGTACTATGGCTCGAGCCACATCTTTTCTCCAATTGGCTGAACTTTGTGCCGCATTGGAAGCAACTACTAAGAAACTGAAGAAAATTGAGCTGATTAGGGATTTTTTACATCACCTACAACCAGAAGAAATTGCCCCAGCGGTGAGGCTGATTACCGGACATCCTTTGGGTGGGAAGATTTCCTCCCCAGGCGATTCCCGCGCTCTGGAGGTAAGCTGGCATACTATTCAGCGAGTGTTAAATGAGCAAGGGGACGAACTATCATCTTCAGGTAGCTTTAGTATTCTGGATGTGCAGAATTATTTCAATAATATCGCTGCCAGTAGTGGTCGGGGGTCACGCCAGCAAAAAGAGAAACTGCTGAGAGAACTATTGACTTCGATGAGCGATGTCGAGAAAAAATATCTCATCAAAATCATTTTTGGTGAAATGCAGCATGGTGTCAGTGAGGGTGTGATGATGCAGGCTATTGCTAAAGCTGTGGGAGTAGGTTTGGAACAGGTGCGACGGGCTGCTATGTTTATGGGCGAATTGGGAGAAGTAGCGAAAATTGGATTACAGCAAGGTAAGGAAGGCCTGGCAAAAATTGAATTTCAACTCTTTCGGCCGGTGTTACCCATGTTGGCAGAATTGGCCACTGATTTTGAACAAGTGTTCAAAGAGCATGGTGGTGAATCTGCTTTTGAGTTCAAATTCGACGGCGCTCGGGTACAGATCCATAAACACGGTCATGAAGTAAGGATTTTTAGCCGGCGTCTTGCTGAAGTCACTGAAAGTTTGCCTGATGTAGTAGAATTGGTTCAAAAAGAAGTACGTGCCGATGAGGTCGTTGTAGAGGGAGAAGTGATTGCAGTTGGTGACGAGCAGAAACCGTTGCCGTTTCAAGAAGTGTTGAGACGTTTTCGACGGGTGCATGATGTGTCTGCTGCAATGCAAGAAGTACCGGTTAAACTTTATCTTTTTGACCTGATCTACTACCAGGGACAATCAATGATCGATGTTCCGTATCGGCAACGTTGGGAGCAGTTAGCACGTATTTGTCCCCCACACCTATTAGCAGAGCGTCTTGTCACCAAGAGCCCTGAAGAAGCAGAGCAGTTTTTGCAGAAGGCAATGGAACAGGGGCACGAGGGGCTAATGGCCAAGGCATTGGACAGCCTTTACTCTCCAGGTTCTCGAGGCAAAAAATGGTTCAAAATTAAGCCAGCGGAGACTCTGGATTTAGTAATCGTGGCTGCTGATTGGGGCTATGGCCGACGCACTGGTTGGCTTTCAAACTACCATCTGGCTGCAAGGGATGAAAAATCCGGGGAATTTCAGGTGATTGGTAAGACATTTAAGGGACTTACTGATGCGGAATTTACTGAGATGACTCAACGGTTACAACAACTCAAAGTCAAGGAAGAAGGTTCTACAGTTTACGTTCATCCCCAGGTGGTAGTGGAGGTGGCTTACAACGAGATTCAACGTAGCCCCCAGTACAAATCTGGCTTTGCGCTGCGCTTTGCTCGAATAAGGGCTATCCGTGATGATAAAAGCCCCGAACAAGCAGATACTCTTTTGCGGGTAAAACGGCTTTATGAACAACAATTTCAGCGTAAGGCAAGACGAATTCAGGAAGTTAACCTTCTGTCGGAAGGTTAACTTCTAACTGAACCAGATCGGAGGATGGATGGTGGAGAAAGTTTATTTTGCCAAAGCAAACAGGAACGAAGCTCCGGAAACACTGGCTCAGAAAATAAAGAAGCTTTACCACGCTGCTGGTTTTAAATCCTGCATTGATGCCGGTGATTTGGTTGCTGTTAAAATGCACTTTGGTGAAAAAGGTTCCGATACTCACGTTCAGCCACACATGGTTAGACCTCTGATAGAACAGATTAAAACTGATGGCGGTAAGCCTTTTTTGACTGACACAAATGTTCTTTACAAAAGCGCTCGGAATAATGCTGTTGACCATTTGGAGTTGGCCCAGGCTCATGGATTTACTATGGAAAATGTCGGGGCACCGGTGGTGATCGGGGACGGTTTGCTGGGGCGGAACGAACTGGAAGTAGAAATACCTGGGAAACTGTTCTCGAAAGTTTCTATCGCTGCTGTGGCTCTGGATACCGATGCCATGATCGTAGTGACTCATGCAACTGGCCACATGGGTACGGGGTTTGGGGGAGCGTTGAAGAATTTAGGTATGGGATTAGCCAGTCGCATGGGAAAATTGAGACAACATTCAGCCATGCTTCCCCAAATTAAAGAAAGTTCCTGTACGGGGTGTGGCGTGTGTATGCGATGGTGTCCAGTCCAAGCAATAGAAATGAGAGGTTCTGTCGCCTTTATTCGAGCCGAGGATTGCATTGGGTGTGGCGAATGTTTGGTTGTCTGTCGTTTTGATGCTGTTCAACATGATTGGAAAACTGATACTTCGTTGTTGCAAAAGCGGATGGCAGAGCATGCTCTGGGTGCGGTTATTAATAAGAAAGGTAAAGTAGCCTTTATGAGCTTTCTTATTTCTATTACCAAAGATTGTGATTGTATTGGTCGACGTCAGTCTCCAATTGTTCCTGATATTGGTATTTTGGCAGGCATGGATCCTGTAGCAATAGATACTGCCAGTTTGGATTTGATCCGGGAAAGCACTGGTAAAGAATTAGCTGATAGTGCTTACCCTCAGATTGATTACAGAGTACAATTGCAACATGCGCAGGAAATTGGTCTTGGTAAGATGGCTTATCAGCTTGTCGAGGTTTAGAAACTTTAGAAGCTAATAAGGTTAAGATGAACTATTGTGTAATTACTGCTGATGTTCGCGGTTCGCGCCAGCTAAATGATCGGGCAGCTCTGCAATTGCAAATAGAGCAAACATTGGCCCAGATTAACCAAAAATTTGCCAAGGTAGTTAAAGTACCTTTCCAAATTACTATTGGGGATGAATGGCAAGGCGTAACGGAGAATTTAGCCCATAGTTATGAAATTGCTGTTCAGTTTGTAGAAAAAATGCATCCCCATGTTCTGGCTGTGGGAATCGGGGAAGGTGCTATTGCTACCGAGTGGAGAACACGCTCTGCCGATATGGATGGAGATGTTTTCTTACGCTCTCGCCAGGCACTCGATCAGTCCAAAAAGAAAAATCAAGAAATTGTATTTTCTACCACAGATAAGCACCGCGATATGATAGTGAATGCTGTTTCGTTGTTACTTCAGACCTTACGCCGACACTGGACAGAGCGACAGCACCAAAAAGTGATTTTGTACAAAGAACATCGCAACGAACAGAAAGTAGCGAATATTCTGGGGGTTTCTCAAGCAGATATTCATCAAGCATTAGTAGCAGCGGAAGCTAAAATTTACCTGGATTGCGAACAAAAGCTGAATGACTTTTTGCGGCTCATTTATAAGCATAATAACTTATAATAACCTAATCATAAGCTAATAAACTTATAATGAATTTGCTCAGGTTAGTCATAATCTTAGTGTTAGGCTATGGGGTAGGGATTTTCGGAGTCGATTTATTTATTCGAACCATTACTCGACGTGTTCTGAGTTTTGAACAGGATGCTGAATTACATGAGCTTATTCGTGACAGCATCAAGAATATTAGCAGATATATTGGCTGGGTGGAGCGATTTTTAATTCTCACTCTAACGCTAACGGGCAACTATAGTGGCATTGGTTTGGTTTTAGCAGCTAAGGGACTTTTGCGTCTGGGTAACAATCGTAAATTTGTAGAATATGTTATTTTTGGCACCTTGCTGAGTTTCTCATTGGCTTTTGCTCTTGGAATCATTATGAGATTACTTTTGCAATTACCTTTGAGTGGGGAGTTGCCGTGAGGATTAACAAGAAAACAGCTTTGTTAATAGTAGATGTGCAAAGGGATTTTTGCCCTGGTGGAGCACTGGCTGTTCCCGGGGGAGATGAAGTAGTGCCAGTACTAAATAAGTACATCGATAAGTTTATGGCAAAGGGAGCGATGATTTTTGCTACTCGTGATTGGCATCCTTTAAATCATATCTCATTTAAATCTCAGGGCGGAATGTGGCCACCCCATTGTGTGCAAAATACCAAAGGGGCGGATTTTCACCCTCTTTTGCATTTGCCGCCAAATGCTGTCATTATTTCTAAAGCCACTCAACCAAATATTGAAGCCTATTCTGGATTTGAGCACACTGATCTGGCAAAACGGCTACAGCAGGCTGGAATAAAAACGCTATTAATTGGTGGGTTAGCTACGGATTACTGTGTGAAAGCCACTGTTCTGGATGCCCTTAAATATGGATTTGAAGTTTATTTACTCGTGGATGCTATTCGCGCCGTCAATGTGAAACCGAGTGACGGTCAGCAAGCTATTGAAGAGATGCGAAAGGCTGGTGTGCGACAAATTTGTTTCCAAGACATTGAATGAGAGACGAAGTATTTAATTGATTAGGATTAATTAGAATCCATAGCTTTGTAGATTACAAGGGCTGTGATATGTTATTCCATAGTAAAGACATTAGTCGAATTTTGCGAGAATGGCCTTATGATCCCACCAAAGTTAATGTACGGCGTATTATTGGTGAGGATGGCTCTGAGAAGATTCAATTGCGGTTGGATTTGGGAATTTTGCAGATGGAAACATCCGGTCGTCCTGATGGGAGGCGTCCGTATGGGAAAGAATCATTACTGGAATATTACCTCGATCTTTTGCAAAATTATCGCTTAAAGCACGGGACTGATGAGGGATTTCGACTTGAACGCGAAGATTGTCTTAGACTTCAGCAGGAAGCTATTCAGTATTATCATCGCTACCTGAGTCTTTTCCATCTGGGAGATTACGAGGGTGTGTTGCGCGATACGCGGCGCAATTTGCGGGTATTTGATTTGATTAAGAAATACGCTGCCGATGAGGAGGACAAGTGGGCTTTTGAGCAATTTCGCCCTTATGTGCTCATGATGTACACTCGCGCCAAAGCCTCCATCGAATTACAGCACCAGAGGTATCAGGTGGCTTTGAAAATAATCGAGGAGGGGATCGAGCAAATTGAACACTTCTTCCTGGAGAACGAGCAAAGTGTTTTATTAGACAATAGTGCGGAGCTGGCTTTTTTGCGTCGCTGGGCTGAGGAGATCCGTGAGAAGCGACCCCTAACACTGCAGGAGAGGCTGCAAAGAGAGCTGGAGGAGGCTGTCCGTCGCGAAGAGTTCGAGCGTGCAGCACATCTACGTGATCAGCTACGCCAGTTGGAAGCGAAAGGCCCTACATCGGGGTCTGAGAAGTAAAAACCCAAAAAACTTCTCAATCTAATCAAGCCAAATTTTGTTGTAAACATTTTGGGGCTGTATCAAAAGGCATTTTAACCGCAAAGTTCGCCAAGAAGTCGCAAAGCTCGCAAAGGGGTGATGAACCCAGATTCGGAAAAACCCC
>MZGM01000012.1 GCA_002085035.1 Candidatus Zhuqueibacterota bacterium 4484_219 | reverse complement strand
TCAGACCTTAAATCTTAATGCGTTGGATGAACAAAATCGCATCTTTGTAGACAACTCCTTTACTTTTTCTGATACTGGATCAGCGCGGATAATTGCGTTGGCTCGCCGTAAGAATCTGTTTATTACCGGGCGTGACACGCTGAATCTACAAATGACTTTGATTCCTCACACAGCTCCTTCCAGGGTTACTACTAAGGATCAACAAGCATGCTTATCCCTCGCACCAGAAACATTCTCCCAGGATGTTTTGCTAATGGCAACAAATTTTAGTGCCAACAAAGCAAACCGATTGCCCGGCATTATGAGGCTATCAGCTGAAAGGGAAACATCGTTACCGGGTAACATTTACCAATTTGGTGATATTGAGCTGAAGTTACAACGGCCAGCAAAATTGGAATTACGCTACGATCTTCCAATGGTGAACGGCCTGGATGAGAAGAATTTGCTGATTTTGCATTGGGATGGTGTTTGCTGGCGGTCGGTAGGTGGTTGGGTAGATAGAGAACGTAATACAGTTGCTACTGTGGTACAGAAGTTAGGTTATTTTTGTTTGGGTTATGATGTTAACAAAAGGTCTACTGCAAATCCTCAGATGCCGGTTTCTTTTACCCTAAAGCAGAATTTTCCTAATCCGTTGTATTTAAAGCGAAACAAGGTGACAACTATTCAGTACACCTTACCCTGGGAGACATCTGTGGCAATAGTCGTGTACGATTTGTTAGGTAGAAAAGTTTGTACTTTGGTTAACGCGTCTCAGCTTCCTGGCTGGTACACCATAACCTGGGATGGGTGCAATGACGCCGGTGTAACAGTTGCAAGTGGGATTTATTTCTACCGCTTGCAAACTCCCCAATTTTGCACAACACGGAAAATAGTTGTAATTCAATAAGTTCAAACTTTCGAGATTTGAACCTAAAGAGCTTTTAATTTAAACGAAAGTGCTGCTCAAAAACAAAAGCATTTGTTTTGATTGACAATACTATAATTTAGATTGAAATGACGCAGAAGGAGTTTTCTCATGTTTAAAAAGACTATGTTAATTCTTCTGGCAATAAGTTTATTAAGTATTTTGTTGTTTTCCTGTTCCAAAAAAGTGACAAGTCCACCACCGAAGTCAGCAAGTACGTTGGTAAAAGAAGGCTGGGATCTTTTCACTCAGGCTGAATATGGCGGTGCTAAAGGGAAGTTCACCGAAGCTATTGCCCGAGACCCGGATATGGTGGATGCCTACAATGGTCGCGGTTGGTCTTTGGCTGCCAGCCAAGAGTACACCACTGCTGAAATAGAATTTCAACAGGCTTTAGCTATCGATTCCAGCTACGCGGAAGCTCTGGCAGGATTGGGATTGGTGGAGAATGTTCTTAATGAGTACACTAATTCAATAGATGCACTGGAAAAAGCTATTTCGTTAGATCCGACTTTTGAATTTAGTCACAATTCTGCCTGGTTTTTGGTAAATCATAAGCTTCTGCGGTTGGTATTAGCCCAGTCATACTATTATCTATGTAGATTTGAAGATGCTAAATATCAGTTGGATTTATTAGACCCGGAACATGCACCACATAATTCAGAACCAGCGATGATATTGTGCCAGATTCAGACACTGTGGGGAAAAATTTAACAGAAGAGTTGCAGAACAGGCACTATTTTAAATGAACACACAAAAGCAAACGTTCTGCTGTTTGGGATTGTTATTATTTTTATTACTATTGGCCTGTGCTGCTCCCAAAGTAGTCAAGAAAAAAGAATCGCCAGAAGCTATCGACAAGAAGATAACCAAACTGCAGATCAGACTTCGTGAAAATCCATCTGACTACAGTGCTTTTTTTGCGCTGGGTAAATTGTATTTGGCAAAAGGGGATTCGGGGCAGGCTGTATGCATGTTTGATTCTTCTCTTCAGTTAAATTCCAGCTATTTACCCGCTGGGTTGGAAAAAGGTAAAATCCTCTATGCTCAGGGCAAAAAGTTGGAAGCCTACAACGATTTTCTTCGGATTTTAGAAATTGATACTACCGAAGTGTACCTTCAGGAAGTTGGCGGCGTACTTGGACTTAGGTATCATATTTTCCCAATCACAGAAGGGAACCATGACAATGCTAATCCAGTTTACTCCTCAAATGGTCAACTGATTGCTTTTCAATCCAATCGGAATGGGAATTGGGATGTTTTTGTCATGAACTCTGAAGGTGGGGAGCAAAAACAGATCACCAGTAATATTCTTGATGAAGAAGAGCCAGTTTTTTCTCCAAATGGTGAAAAGATATTCTTTGCGCGTCAACAAGCAGCAAACACCAAAAATCGAGATATTTACGTTGTGGATTTACGAACGGGACAGGAAAAGATTTTGATTCAACATCCGGCAGATGATTGGTACCCTGTGATGTCTCCTGATAGCAAATGGTTGTTATTTGTTTCAGATCGTTCCACTACTCCTGAAGGGACGGTTAGTGGTATTTATAAATACAGCTTCGAATCCAGAAAGATATTCCCCCTATTGCAGGGGCCCAAGAACTACACCTTACCCTGGCCCCACCCATTTGAATCGAAGTTTGTGTTTACCAGTGATGCTACCGGATTTTATGAATTGTACCTCGCTGATTATAAGGGTAAAGTCCTAAGGCTATTAACTCAGAGGCATTTCGACCATGGGTCACCCAGATTTTCGCCTGATGGTAAGAAGATCGTTTATTTTAGCAAGCGTTACGGAAACTTCGATATTTACCTTTATGATCTGGAGCGTGATGCGGATTATCGTTTGACCTCATCAGAGGCTTACGATCTTTCCCCATGTTTTTCTCCGGAGGGAAACCATATTGTGTTCTATTCTAATCGGAGAGGAAAATATCAAATTTATGTTTTAGATTTAACTATGCCCTTAACTCGAGCAGAAATGTTGGACCAATTGCGCCGATGGGTGCAAACTACGACTGAATAGGAAGGACAAAAGGGATGAAGTGTTTAACCCTCAGCCGGATCATCTTTCTCAGATAAGGGAATTTTCTCTCTTTCGTTGGGTTAAAGAGGCATCCCAGAGACTGAGGGGTGGCTTTAGACGGGATAGACAGGATACACCTGATAAGGTTGTTTGCCAGAGAGTACGCAGATTTGTGATTTTGGTTAAACTTTTTTCCAGCTCAATCCAACCTTGATAGGGGAGGGCGTAAGGTTGGAGGAGGTCAATTCCTCTTCTTCTCTTTTTAGTTGTTTGACAAATTGTTAACACATAGTCTGATTTCAAATCGAGGAGTAGATGTTGAATAAGGCAATTTTGGTTTTGGAAGATGGAACAAATTTTTGGGGACAATCTTTTGGGTACGACGGTGAAGCTATTGGAGAAGTGGTTTTCAATACCGGCATGGTGGGTTATCAAGAAATTCTCACCGATCCTTCCTACAAGGGACAGTTGGTAACGATGACCTGTCCCCACATTGGTAATTATGCTATTAACGCACAGGATATGGAATCATCAAACCCTCATTTAGAGGGTTTTATTGTGTATGAATATTCTCGCCATTTTAGTAATTGGCGCGCCGAAATTGATCTGCAAAGTTTTTTGCGTAAACATCGCATTGTGGCTATCGAGGGTGTAGATACTCGTGCATTGACTATCCACATCCGCGAGCTTGGAGCGATGAAAGGAATCATTTCAACTACGGATTTCGACATTAATTCGCTTGTTCAGAAAGTTCAACAGGCACCGGGATTGATAGGGCGTGATTTGGTGCGCGAGGTCTCTTGTTCCGAAAGCTATCAGTGGCAAAATAACCCCGATGAATATGAAATTTCAGAGTTCCTGCGCTTGCCAGAGCCCCCACAACGTTTGCGGGTTGCAGTCTACGATTTTGGAGTCAAATTTAACATTTTGAGAAACTTGTCAGCAAGAGGGTTTGATCCTATCGTGATTCCTGCCACAACTTCGGCGCAGGAAGTTTTGGCTTTGCAACCGGATGCTGTTTTTTTGTCTAACGGCCCCGGTGACCCTGCTCCAATTCGCTATGCTATCGACAACGTACGAGAGTTAATCGGAAAAAAGCCAATCATGGGGATTTGTCTTGGTCATCACGGTATTAATCATCCAGTGAAGAATTTGCTTAATGGACGAATTGAAATTACTTCGCAGAATCATGGCTTTGCTGTTGATCCGGACACTTTAAATCCAAATGAGTTTGAGATTACTCATATTAATCTGAACGATCGAACTTTGGAGGGATTTCGTCACCGCGAATTGCCGATATTTTCAGTACAATTTCACCCTGAAGCAGGTCCTGGCCCTCATGATTCCCGTTATCTTTTTGACGAGTTTTACCAAATGGTCTTGAATCAAGGTAAATGACAATAGTTACAGATCAATAATGATAGGAGGAAAGCATTGCCGAAGCGGACTGATTTACACAAAATCCTGATTATTGGCTCCGGTCCAATTATTATTGGACAAGCTTGCGAATTCGACTATTCTGGCACTCAGGCTTGCAAAGCGCTAAAAGAAGAAGGTTATGAGGTTGTTCTGGTCAATAGCAATCCTGCCACCATTATGACCGATCCAGAGTTGGCTCATCATACCTATGTCGAACCTATTACTTCAACTTTTGTAGAGAAGATTATTGCCAAAGAAAGACCGGATGCCCTTTTGCCAACTATGGGTGGGCAAACCGGATTGAACATAGCTACAGAACTTGCTGAAAAAGGTGTGCTGGAACGTTATTCAGTTGAACTAATCGGAGCAAAACTTGATGCAATCCACAAAGCTGAAAATCGTGAATTGTTCAAGAAAACTATGGATGAAATTGGTTTGGAAACTCCCAATGGAGGTTTTGCTCACAGCGAAAAGGAAGCATTCCAGATTATTCAACAGATGGATTTCCCGGTGATTATTCGTCCTTCTTTCACATTAGGTGGAACCGGGGGGAGTGTGGCCTACAATCTTGAAGAGTTTGCTCGGCAGATTAAATGGGGATTGAATAATAGCCCAATTAATGAGATTTTGATTGAAGAATCAGTGCTGGGGTGGAAAGAGTACGAACTGGAGGTGATGCGCGACCTTAATGATAACGTCGTTATTATTTGTTCAATTGAAAATTTCGATCCTATGGGAGTTCACACCGGTGACAGTATTACTGTGGCACCTGCTCAGACATTGACTGATCGTGAATATCAAAAAATGAGAAATGCTGCAATTAAAATCATTCGTGCTGTAGGTGTTGAAACTGGAGGCTCTAATATTCAGTTCGCCGTTCATCCGCACACCGGTCGTCTGGTTGTGATCGAGATGAACCCACGTGTTTCCCGTAGCTCGGCATTAGCCTCGAAGGCAACAGGGTTTCCTATCGCCAAAATCGCTGCTAAATTGGCTATCGGGTTAACCCTTGATGAGATTCCTAATGACATCACTAAAAAAACCCCAGCTTCCTTCGAGCCCACACTGGATTATGTGGTGGTGAAAATACCACGCTGGGATTTTGAAAAATTTCCTTCAGCCAGTAAAATTCTGGGTACTCAGATGAAGTCTGTAGGCGAGGCAATGGCTATCGGACGAACCTTTAAAGAGGCATTAGGGAAGGGATTGCGCTCGTTAGATATTGGTCGTCAAGGGTTAGGCTGTGATGGCAAAGATGATATTAATGATTCAGCTCTGGAGACAGGCGCAGAGAAGTTAAGGGAAAAAATCTTCGAACAATTGAAAATACCCTCTTCCAATCGCATTTTTTATCTCCGCTATGCCTTAAAAGCCAATATTCCTATTGAACAAATTTATGAGCTTACTGGTATTGATCCCTGGTTTCTCTATCAGCTTCAGGAAATTGTGAATACTGAGGCAGAAATAAAAAGTTACCGTGGACGGATTGATGAGCTGGATGCTGATGCCATGCGGCATTTTAAAAAACATGGGTTTTCCGATGCCCAATTAGCTTATTTATGGGGAATGGATGAACTAAAGGTGCGTCAACTGCGACTTAATTTGGGAGTGAAAGCAGCATTTAAAACAGTAGATACATGCGCTGCTGAGTTTGCTGCGGAAACTCCTTATTATTACTCCACTTATGACCTTGAAAACGAAGTTGTTTCTAGCCCAAATCGAAAAATAATGATTCTGGGTAGCGGGCCCAATCGTATTGGACAGGGTATCGAATTTGACTACTGTTCTGTGCATGCCGTTTTGGCATTAAAGGAGGAAGGCTATGAAACCATTATGGTGAACTGCAATCCCGAAACTGTCAGTACCGACTACGATACAGCGGACAAGTTGTATTTTGAACCAATTACGTTTGAAAACGTAATGGACATTATTGAAGTGGAAAAACCCGATGGAGTTATTGTGCAATTTGGTGGCCAGGCACCATTGAAGCTTGCCATCCCTCTGGAAAAGGCTGGAGTAAAAATTTTAGGGACCTCGCCTAATAATATTGATCTGGCTGAAGACCGTGAGCGCTTCGGTAAGTTTCTGAAAAAAATAGGCATAAATCAACCTGAACATGGCACCGCTTTTTCTGTGGATGAAGCCATTGGGGTTGCGGAACGGATAGGGTTTCCGGTACTCATACGTCCATCGTATGTATTAGGCGGGCGGGCAATGGAAATTGTTTACGACGTCGAATCGTTGAAATCTTACATGGAAAAGGCAATTCTGGTGTCTCACGAACACCCTGTGTTGATCGATAAATTCCTGGAAGATGCCTTTGAGGGTGATGTGGAAGCTGTTTCTGATGGTAAGGATGTGATTATTGGAGCTGTGATGCAACATATTGAAGAAGCTGGTGTCCATTCTGGAGATAGCTCTTGTGTACTGCCTCCTTACATGATTACCCCTGAGCAAGTTGCTGAGATAAAAAGACAATCGGTGGCTATTACCAAAGCACTTAATGTAGTAGGATTGGTGAATTTTCAATTTGCGATTAAGGATGGAAAAGTTTACATGTTAGAAGTAAATCCACGTGCTTCCCGAACAGTACCATTTGTTAGCAAAGCTACTGGCTTACCTTTGGCGAAAATTGCCTCAAAGGTAATGGTGGGTAGAAAACTTAAGGAATTGGGATTAACTCAGGATCCCGAAATCAAGCATGTGGCAGTGAAATCAGTAGTATTTCCTTTTCAAAAATTTCTCGGTACCAATAACTATCTTGGGCCTGAGATGAAATCTACCGGTGAGGTAATGGGGATAGGCTCGGATTTTGGTACTGCATTTGCCAAGGCGCAGATTGCGACGAGTCTGGGTTTGCCCCTTTCGGGCAATGCTTTTATTAGCGTTAACGATTACGATAAGCAAAAAGTGATCGCAATTGCTAAGGGTCTTAAGGAATTGGGATTTGGTCTCTATGCTACCAAAGGAACCGCTCAGGCCCTTCGTAAGGCAGGGTTGCCGGTAAAAGAAGTTTTCAAAGTTAATGAGGGGCGTCCTAATGTTGTAGATTATGTTATCAATGGGGAAATAGCTTTGATGATTAATACCCCGCTGGGTAAGAAATCTCGATATGATGAGTATGCTCTTAGCCGAGCAGCAATTGATTACAATATCCCCAGTTACACCACCCTTTCTGCTGCCTCTGCTGCTGTAAATGCCATTCGTACTATTCGTGGTAACGATTTGGAAATCAAAAGCTTGCAAGAATACTATTGCACTGTTTCTGAGCGTCTCGATAAAGTGCCGCTGCGATAGTAACAAGTTACTACGCTCTCCTCTTCTCCCCCTTTCAACTTTAGCTTGGATAGTTTTCGACCACTCTGGATAAAAAGTAGGCAAATTCTTCCGTTGGGAAAAATTAGCCAGTTGTCTTAATCACCGAAAAGATTTTGCAGATGTGCAGAAGTTTTTAAATGTAAGTATGATATGACATAATGGAAAACGTAAGTTTCCATCGAATTTCCAGTCCCGGTTGGTATGTCTTTTGCAATTTCCCAATGGTAAGTTTCTTTAGTTGCGAAATACAAACTTAACCAACGAGGATGAAAGTATGGAAAAGAAAAATTTTTCCGCGTGGGGTTCAGGTACCATACCGAAGATTCAGCTGAAGGTACCACTATCTAATGCCAGAATTTTGAAGAAAGAGATGGTTAATCTCGTTTCCGAAGATGGAGCAAATACACACTCCGAACAGATTAACGGGCAACATGCTACCTTACGGCTGGAAAAGCAGGGGAACGTACTCAAGAGTATCCAAGTAAATTGTGTCTGTGGACGTCAGACGAATATTGTGCTTGAATACGATAAAGAATCTCTTTTAGAAAAAGACTTAATTCCTAATCCTAAAGTTCATTAGTTATTTAGGTGAGCGCTGAAATGGCAACAGACATATTGAAAAAATTAATATTGAAGCAAAAACGGGATGGTATCTATTTAACGGTTCCGTCTTCCTTGAAGGGACGGGTCAAGTTTGAAGAAGTACGTCGAGCGATCTTGAAACGTGGAGTTGTAAATGCCAATTTTGAGATCATCAAGGAGGTATTTGAAAAAGCTGAGGGTGTGCCGGTACGGATTGGCGATTACTTCGAGAAATTCAACAAAGCTAAAAATCGGTACATTGAAGTTCGTATTTCCGAAGATGAATTGACCGCCTTTCTTTCGGTTCGCTTCCCTCGCGATGAAGACGGGATAGAAATCACTTTTTTCGACATCAATTTCAAAATCCTGGAGGCAGGCATCACAGTACCGATTGATGAAGAGGTTATTGAACAAATCTTGAAAGAGAAAAAGAATGTGGTCAATATTCCTATTGCTCATGGTAAATTGCCGATACCAGGTGAGGACGCTAAATTAGTTTATAAGATTGACACCAATATCAGTCGACGACCTCTGATTTTAGAAGATGGACGAGTAGACTACCATCGTATTAATTTGATTAAGTGTGTTGAAAAGGATCAGCATTTAGTGGAGCGTATTCCAGCAACTCCGGGTAAACCCGGTTACAATGTTTTTGGCAAGACCTTAAAGGCAACGCCTGGTAAGGATATTCCACTACCTCGAGGGCTTAATACGTATGTTTCAAAGGATAAAAACAATCTTTACGCTAAGATTGGCGGGCACATTTTTTTGGGCCACAATTTGCTCAATGTGGAAAATGTCTATGTAGTACGTGGTGATGTAGATTTTTCTACCGGCGATATTGAATACAGTGGTGATGTGGTGGTAATAAGGGATGTGAAAACCGGATTTAAGGTAGAGACTACTGGTAATGTGCGTATCAGTGGGAATGTTGACGGAGCAACCGTAATTTCCAGAGAAGGTGAAATTACCGTTTGGGGAGGGATTTTTGGCAAACATAAAGCCAAATTGATAGCCAAAAAGCGCATTCAAGCTGGTTTTGTGCAAGATGCATTTTTGCAAACCGATGGAGATGTGGAGATTACCAAGTACATTTTGAACAGCACAATTCATACGAAGGGACGTATTCTTATTCCCAAAGGTCACATTATTGGGGGACGTCTGGTGAGTGGAGGGGAAATTGTTGCCCGTACCATTGGTTCCCCTTCTTCATTAAGAACCGAGGTGCAGATTGGTAGCCGGTTAGACTCTAAGTCGTTGTTGCAGCTATTAGTTATTTCACGAGAACTAGAGGTTCTAAAGAAACGAGGAGAAAGTTTGCGGAACCGGTTGCAATTTTTAACCATGTTGAAGCAGCGTCAGATTAAATTGACAAAAGAAAAACAAAAGCAGTACGAAAAATGTTTCGAACAATATCAGCAAGTTCTCGCCCGTTGTCAGGAATTGGAGAGACAAAAAAGTGAGCTTGTAGGGGATGATACAGATATGGTTTTAGACACGCCAAAAATCGAAGTCAAACATCTCGTATTTCCGGGAGTAGTTATTACTATGAACCAATATGAGCAAGAGATTAAAGCTCGACATAATCGAGTACTGTTCCGGTTAGCAGAAAATGGGATTCGTTGTGAAAAAATATTCTGAAAAAACTTCGGTACAAGAACAAACATTAGAGCCTATTTCCTCCTCATCTGCCCAATATCTTAAGGCAAAGGATCTGGTTCAAGTAATTGAACATTTTAACCAGGTAACCTTGGATTTTAAAGCTGCCTATGAAAAACTTGAAGCAAGGGTAGCAGAGCTTAATCTGGAATTAGAACAGAAAAACGCAGAACTCTCGCTCAGCTTGCGTGAGGTTAATAATCTTAAGAATTATTTGGACAACATCTTAGAAAGCATGAGCGCGGGAGTCATTTGTACTGATCTGGAAGGTAGAATTACTCTATTTAATCGAGCTGCCGAAAAAATCACTGGCTATTCCACGGCTCAGGTTATGGGTGTCAGATATCTGAAGTTGATGGGTAAGGAGAATTTGCCAAAGCAGACTCCTATGTGGGCAATTCAAAAAGGCAAAAATATTGTCAATCAACAAAAACACATCTTAAGCCGAGATGGTGTTAAGATTCCAATTAAATCCAGTATCTGTCTTTTGCGCGATGGGGAAGGGAAAATCAGCGGAGCAGTGGAAGTCTTCGAGGACCAACGCGAATTGCGTCAGTTGGAACAGCAGGTACAACATGCACGTACTTTGGCAGCATTAGGCGAAATGGCTGGTAACGTAGCCCACTCAATTCGCAATCCCCTTGGTGCAATCGGGGGATTTGCCACATTGTTAGAACGCGATTTGGCTATCGATGATCCTCGTCGCCGTTGGGTACAAAAGATTATCGAAGCAATAGGAAATCTGGACAAGATTGTAAGTAATCTGCTATTTCTAACCCGACCAATAGAGCCTAATTTTCGATTAGTTAATTTAAAAACATTAGTTAGTGAAGTAATTTCTCATTTTGAAGTTCAGACAGAAGAAAATGAAAACAAGGTAAACATTCAAGCAAAATTCCCCCGTTCAAAGGTTGAACTTGAATTGGATCCACAACTTTTCCAGCAGATGCTTCTACATTTAGTTCGCAATGCTTTGCAAGCAATGTCTGCCGGGGGGGAACTACAGATTGTGATGCGAAGAAAGCCACCCCATCGAGTTCAATTAGTATTACAGGATACCGGCGGGGGTATCCCCTCGCAAGTACAGAAACGAATGTATTTTCCTTTTACTACTACCAAAAAAGGTAGCGTTGGATTAGGATTAGCTATTGTGCGAAAGATTGTCGAAATTCATCATGGCGACATTCGTATTGAAACCGGTGCTGATAAAGGGACAACTATTTGCCTGGAGTTTCCAGTTACTCAATGAATTTTGTAGAGGTAGCGATGAAAGGACAAAGGATATTAGTTGTTGATGATGAACCTCTGATGCAAGAGTTTTTAATTGAGGCGTTAGAACGCAATAGCTATCATGTCGATATGGCCGAGAGTGGTAAGGAGGCGCTTGAAAAAATTAACAATAATTTTTATCATTTAGTAATCACTGACGTGCGCATGCCGAACATAGGTGGGATGGAAATTCTGAAGGAAACTAAACGCAAATATCCTGAATCTGGTGTGATTATGGTTACCGCCTATGGTACTGTTGAGAGCGCAGTCGAAGCCATGAAACAGGGAGCTTTTGATTACATTACCAAGCCCTTTTCTATTGACGAGATAGAATTAGTTGTTAATAAGTTTTTTGAATACAACCGCCTGGTCAGTGAGAATAGATATTTACGCTCAGAGCTTGAGAAGCAATATGCCTTCGAGAATATCATAGGTCGTAGCCCTAAGATGAAACAAGTGTTTGAAATAGTGGAAATGGTTGCCCCTACCAAGGCTACCGTACTTATTCAGGGCGCCAGTGGTACAGGCAAAGAATTGATTGCCAAAGCTATTCACTTTCGTAGTCCACGTCGCGATCGCCCATTCGTTAAGACCAACTGTGCTGCTCTGCCTGTTAATCTGGTAGAAAGCGAATTGTTTGGGCACGAAAAAGGAGCTTTTACAGGCGCTATTAAGCGCACAAAAGGAAGATTCGAACTGGCAGATGGTGGTACTTTACTGTTGGATGAGATCAGTGAGATGAGCCCTAATTTACAGGCTAAATTGCTTCGGGTATTACAGGAAAAAGAATTTGAAAAAGTAGGCAATTCCGAGACTGTTCAAGTAGATATCCGAATCATTGCTACTACCAATCGGGATCTCAAAGAAGAGGTTGCCAAAGGCAATTTTCGTGAAGATTTGTACTATCGGCTTAATGTAGTACCAATTTTTCTACCTACTTTAAAAGAACGCAAAGAGGATATTCCATTGTTGGCCGAGTATTTTGTGCGCAAATATGCTCAGGAGGTTCAAAAGAAAATTAGTGGTATCTCTGACGAAGTTACTCAGATGTTGATGGAGTATGATTGGCCCGGCAATGTGCGCGAACTTGAACATGCTATTGAAAGAGCTGTTATTATTGCCAAGGAAGAAATTTTACAACCTCAACACTTCCTGATGTTTCGTGAGGAGTTTCAGCTACGAAACAGGGAAAATATCACGGTTAACAATAAGACCCTCTACGAGATGGAAAAACAGTGGATCCTGCAAGTGCTGCGTGAACAGAACTGGAATCGTACCCGTGCTGCAGAAGTGTTGGGAATAAGCGTACGGACTTTGCGAAATAAAATTCGCCAATTTCGCAATTCTGGGATAGTCATCCCTGGTTGAAAAAACTTACTATTCCTACCAACAATACTTTTGACCTTTTCTAAAATTACCATCCGAGCATCTTCCGGCGTAACTACACCTATTCCTAATGAGAGATTTGTGAATAGTTACACTTGATTTTTAGATCGAAAGGTTTTATATTTATTTAATCCTTTGCAGAGCATTGGGAAAAAATGTTTTAGGGCAGCGGAGAAACCTGAAATGGCCAGATATGCAATTGGAGTGGATGTAGGAGGTACTAAAACCTCTGCGGCAGCAATTTCAGACGATGGAACAATTGTAGGTAATATTTTGCGTATTCCTACTTTAGCAGAACGACCACGTCAGGAAGTTGAAGCCCGCCTTTTTCAAGTTATCGAAAAAACTCTGCGAAGTGACTCAATTACAGCCGAACAGATTTTAGGTATCGGGGTAGGCACTCCGGGGCCATTGGATTTAGATAGTGGGACAATACTTGACCCTTGGAATTTACCAACGCTTCATTACTATCCCCTTAAACAACGTTTAGAACAACAGTTTGGCTTGCCTGTATTCGTAGATAATGATGCCAACTGTTTCGCCTTGGGGGAAGCTTATTTCGGTCAGGCTAAGAATATGTCAGTGTCCATTGGTATTACTCTGGGCACTGGACTGGGATGTGGTATTGTAATTGACGGCAAAATTTTCCAGGGAGCAACTGGTACCGCAGCCGAGATTTGGATTACTCCTTATTTAGATGGTAACTTCGAGGACATCCTCTCCGGGCGCGGGCTTGTTAAACTTTATCAGCAAATTACTGGTCAAAAGAAAACCGCTCCTGAGATTGAACAAGCCGCACAACAAGGCGAGAAAAAAGCTTTGGAAGTCTGGCAGCAGTTTGGCTATCATCTAGGAATACTTCTGGCTTATTTGATTAATTGTATTGATCCAGAAGTAATCGTTATCGGTGGTTCAATAAGCAAGGCATTTGAGCTGTTTAAAGGAAAGATGCGGGAAACGGTGATGCAAAATATTTGTCCCAAACCCAGGGAAAACCTCAAAGTTTTCTGTACCCAATTAGGAGAAAAGGCAAATATTTTCGGTGCCGCAAGGTTGGTATTTGAAAACAGAAGATGAAGAAAAGGAAACATCAGTAC
>MZGM01000133.1 GCA_002085035.1 Candidatus Zhuqueibacterota bacterium 4484_219 | reverse complement strand
CGGTACAACCAATATTCGCCGCCATGGTACAAGCTAATAACATTGGAACGCAAGCCCGTCTTGTCCAGACTCTCCTTTTCGATTTTCGCAATTTCTGCTCTTCGGGCTTTTAAAGCTTCAGCTTCACTCATTCCTTCTTTTACCGCTGATTGAACTCTTTGGGTTACATCTTCCATTGAAATCAACACGTTCACTTCCAGATCAGGACATTTCAGCTCTTCTGCTGGTGTGGCAGCATAAAACCCAGTGGCAACATAATCCTTTTCTGCGGTAGATATCTTTTGCAACTGCCCCATTGCTACATGGTGGTTAGTCAATACCAGCCCATTTGGACTCACAAATGAACCTGACCCTCCATCCATAAAACGCACACTGGCAAGTCGCACATGATCGAGCCACTCCTGTGTAGGTGTAAATCCGTAACGTTCCTTAAGTTGCTTTACTGGTGGATTGTCGAATGTCCACATGCCCTCGTCCGCTAAACCCGCACCAACAAACAAACTACTACTAAACAGTAATATCACTCCTACCAGTAATTGACACAAGTGGTTTTTCCTAGACATAGCTTACCTCCTATTAGTTTATTTTCCCAGTACCTGTTACTCGGCCATTTCCAGCCGAGTAGCTACTACCAAGCGCTTAATTCCGCTTTGCTTAGCAATATCCATAACTTTCACCACAAGCCCATGGGGCACGGTCCGATCGGCACGAAGTACCAAAGTTGGATTGGGGTTTTCCTTGATAGCATCTTGCAAACGCTCTTTCAAATCACGTAGCGTGCTTTGGTGATCATTCAGAAACAGCTCTTGTTTCTCATCAATATAGATCACCAAATTTTCAACTTGTTCAATCTCGACACTTTTAACCTTTGGCAATTCTAATTTTATTCCCGGTTGTTCCAGGAAAGTAGAGGTAACCATCACAAAAATAAGCAAGATAAACATCACATCGATGAGCGAGGTGACGTTTATTAGTACCTTGCGTTTGGGCTTATGAGAAAATTGCATGACATTTAACTTGAACTTCGATAGATTAATTCTGGGTGGAGTTTTAAATAAAAATATCAAGAATAAAGTAAGTTGCAACAGAAATAAAAGCAGCTCCGGGAAAAGTAAATATCCAGGTAGCTACAATATTGCCAGCTATTCCCCATCGTACGGCCGAGAATCGCCGTGTTGCCCCCACACCCATAATCGAGGTAGAGACCACGTGGGTTGTACTAATGGGAGCACCTAAAAGGGTTGCCCCCATTATGACGGCTGCAGCGGACCACTCAGCAGTAAATCCATGAACTGGTCGCACCTTTACCATCCGCATGCCTAAAGTCTTAATTACTCGCCATCCTCCTACTGAGGTTCCCAATCCCATAAAAAAAGCCGACCCTAAAATAACCCAAATAGGCACATGGAAGGAATCAATAAATCCTCCTACTACCAGCGCCGCGGTAATTATCCCCATAGCGTTCTGGGTATCATTGGACCCGTGGCTAAAAGACATAAATATGGTTGAAACAACCTGCCCCATTTTGAAGCCTTTATTGACTTTGGCTGGAGTTGTCTTTCGGAAGATCCAGTAAATAATTACCATCAGAACGAAGCCAGCTACAAATCCAGCCAAGGGAGAAATAATCATCGCCCAGAACACTTTAGAGACACCTGCCATTTGGATTACTCCAACACCTTTTGCATAAATGGCAGCTCCAATAAGTCCACCTATTAGTCCATGAGTGATACTAATAGGAATGCCGTAATGGGTACAGAAGGCGCTCCACACGCTTGCTCCTACCAAAGCTGAAATTATCACCAATTGATTGATTGAATCCGGGGTAACAATGCCCTTCCCAATAGTTTTAGCTACAGCAGTAGTTGCGAACGCACCTGCTACATTAAGTGTTCGGGCTAACACGATAGCCTGCTTGGGGGTTAAGGCTCTGGTGGAAACAGTGGTAGCAATAGCATTGGCTGCATCGTTCATTCCATTGTAGAAATTGTAAACCCATGCTAAAATAACCACAATAACAACAAACAAAGTTGGATCGATCATACGCAATTTCCTGGTTACATGTTCTTTACCGCAATAGCTTCCAATACATCAGCAACATCTTCACAACGGTCAGTTGCTGATTCCAGATCTTCGAAGAAATCTTTAAGTTTAATAATCTTAATCGGATCTGTATTATTTTCAAAAAGTCTCGCCAACCCTTGGCGAAGTAAAGTGTCAGCGTCGTTCTCAAGTCGATTGATTTCTACACAATGTTTGTAAACATTTTTTAGATTGTGTAAGTTGCTAATCCCCTTTTCAATCTCTTGGGTGGAAGCATAAATGATTTCAGAAAGCTGAATTGCTTCCATGGGGGGGTGAGGAATTTTGAGGGTAACAATCCAATCTGCTGCAGCATCGATGAAATCCAAAACATCATCTAATGCTTCAGTAAGACTGTAAATATCCTCCCGATCGAAAGGAGTAATAAAAGTCTGATTCAGACGTCGAATAATATCGTGAGTGAGACTATCGCCCTCATCCTCAAGGTGCTTAATTTTACGTGCATATTCTTCCAGATTGTCGAAATTAATAATAAAAAATCAGGACTTAAAACTTGCCACAGCTCGTTCAGCAGTTTCATAGGTGTCGAAGATAGTAATAAGCTTCGTAATCATGAACAAGTTTCGAATTTTTTCTGTGGCGCCAGAGATTTTCAGCTCGCCGTCGGCATTCTTGAGCGACGTCATGCATCCCATCAGTGCTCCTAATCCCGAGCTATTCATCCACTTTACTTTACTTAAGTCAATAACTACCTTTTTAACCTTATCAGCAATCAAGCTTTTAACCTTTTCATGAAGTTCCGTAGAGTCTGTACCACCCATTAAATTGCCTTTTAAATAGAGCACTGCTACATCATCACGAATTTCTTCTTTAATCTGCATATGCAAGTCCTCCAAGTTAGTGAAAATCAGATTTCAAATTGTTCTCAATGTAAGAGATTTTCTGCTTTTTTGCAAGGGCTTTTTGTACTTGGTCATAATTACTTCGGTGCCCCCAGCACTAAAATCGAATTTTACCTTGTCCATGAGCGAGTGGAGAATAAAAATACCTCGACCATTCTCTTTGAGAATATTGTTGGGTTCTAATGGGCTGGCTAATTTGTTGGGATCGAACCCTTCCCCTTCGTCTTTTACCCGAATAGTAATTTTTTTATCAGAGGTAACAATGCTAATTTGCACTTTTTTCTCTTCGTCGTTACGGTTACCGTGAATAATAGCATTACTTACGGCTTCAGTAACCGCAATCACGATATTGTCCCGATCATCTGAATCAAAGTGCATTTGTTCTGTTATCCGCTCAATAAGCAAGGTTAGCTCCTCTACTATTTCAAATCTACTTGGAACTATCAATCGCACAGTTGGCATGTTAACTATCTCCTATTTATAAAATTTTATCGGACCTGCTAATTCCTGGGATCAGTTGCAAGTTTTAAATCCCCCAATTGAGAGAAAGATCAATATGATGAATGTAATACAAGCGATCCATACTATCTTTAACCCGCAACATAGAAAGAGAAACATAGGCCTGCTGTTTGGTTTGGTTCAATAATTGAATGCGAAACAACGGGCCGTAACTGCAAAATCTTCCCTGTTTTTTTTCAATAGTTTCTCCAAGAGTTGTGGTTTGGTAATACCATTGTTGCCGAAAATACCCGCTAACACCCAACGTCAGCCTAAACTGGTCAAACAGTAGGTATTCAGTGCTCCAAGAAAAAAAATTGTTCTGCCGTCGTTCCAATAATTGCTCAGAGAAAGATTCCCAAAAAAGTCGACCGTTCTCTTCTAACTCCAAACGATAAAAGAAAGAAATTTTGGTATTAGCGAATAATTTCACCTGCACAGTGTTACAAAGAGTAAACTCACGAAAAACAAAACTACGGACAGAGCTCAAGATTTCTTCAAAATCGTAATCGGTGTATTTAGCCAAAACCTCAGCCGACTGCTTCCATAGTATGTTAGAATTAGGTTGATAAGTCAGGTTTGTAGACAGACGAAAAATGCGACTCCAATTGTTATCGGCACTGTGCTCAGCGTAAATATAAATCAAATGATTAAGATTGACATATGCCCCCACTGTTAGGGCAAGATCTGGATGAAAACGATATCGGTTGGTTAAGCAAAGGTTGATACGTAATTCATCACGATCATCAAAATTATTGGTATCAGGAGTATCGTAACGAAAGCAGCTAATTGAACCATGTAAGGCCAGCGAATCTTTGCTTGTTGGCCACCAACGAAGGTTAGAGTAAAGCTGGAACAATTTACTTTGGTTATCAGGAATACCAATACTACCCATAAACGGAGAGGGGGTGATTTCTCCCAAAAATTTGTATTCCTGAACCTGGGCATGATAGAGGAATCCCAAGATAGTTTGAAGGGAGTTTCGCCTGTAGTCTAACTGTGTTTTCAGGCGTAGACCATCGTCCTGACGCTCTCGTCTGCCAGTTGATTTGGTCTGAATAATCTGTTCGATATCACTTTTTTTGAGGTACAGCGAGGAAAAAAGATGAAAATCCAATCCCGGGAAAATACGGTAGGAAAGCCAATTATTCACTTGCCATTTTTTTTCAGAGCGAGTTTCCAGGTCACCGGCTTTGGTAATGTAGTAGTCACGTCGTAATCGGTTTAAGGTAACAACTAAGGAGTCACTGGTACCTTCGTAAAATTCTCGCTGGAACTGACAAGAAAGAGAAAAATCATGCTCTTGTCGTCGGCCAATTCGGTCATGGCTCCAATGCAATTGCCATCGATTATGGTAACCCTGCCATTGCAAATCATCTGTCAGCAATTCGACCTGCAAGCCCACACCCTGATCATCGTGATTAAAGCGACTATCCCATTTGGGACCAACGAGCCCCTTCCAATTTAACAACTGCTGAAGTTCTAATTGAAAGCCCAGAGCTACAAATTCACTGTGGGCACTATTATGGTAGCCACTTTGTTTGTCAGAAAGTGAGAACGCTTTTAGCAATGCTATATTGCTAAACCATGGCAATAAGTTGTTCTTATATGAAAACGTAAAACGGTTCTCATCACGCCACTTTGGTGAAAGAGCAGGCACATACAATAGATTTGAGTTGAAATCTTCTTGAAAAACAATCTGATAGCTGTGTTCCTTGGCTTTAATGTAATGAACTGCTGCTTTCCAGAGATAGTTGTTGAAATCCTGGCGAAACCCAAGTTGAAGATTGTTGTTTGGAACTTGAGCTAAGGAAAAAGAAGTAAAAAATGGAAAAACACACAGAAAGAAAAATAGTCGATTGCGATTCATCATAAAATGCTCACCTTTTCTGACTCAAGAAAAGGCAAGACACGATTTTTATTTGCTGCTATCCTGTGGCTGAAAATGCTGTTGCGGTAACATCAGATAAATTGTCTCGCCTTTTTTAGTTAATTTAAGGCGTTCGCGGGCAAGCTTTTCGATGTAATCCGGATCATTTTTGAGCTTATCAATTGTTGCTTGTAATTCAGTTTGCTGCCTTTGTAAAATTCTGACCTGTTCCTGCAAATTATTCTTCGTTTTTTTTAGTCGAAGTAAAGTAAGGACACCGGAGTCACTAAGAAAGAAATAATAGACAACTATCGCTAAAATAGCCAACCACAATAGATGCTTTAATCGTAACAAAACCAAATAACCAGATTGGTAAGTTTTTCTAATTGCCTTTTGCCTCGAGTGAGCACGATGCATAATAACCTCGTGAAATGACTTTAGTCAAGGGTTTAATTATTTGCTGTTCTTGAAACTCCGGGGAGGTAAAGCGCCAAAAGCATGTGGTGAAACACTGCTGGCGCAACGAAAGCCCAAATCATTGCTAAAATGACTAGATACAGCCTCATTACGGTGGGTAATCCTTACAAAAACAGCATTTGGAGATTGCCAGTTTCCACCCCGAATAGCCTTTCCGTACATTGGCTTCTGACTCTTTTTGAACAGGCCATGCCCGGTGTAAATTTCATCTTCCTGAGGCCCATCAGGATAAGGTTTGTAAACATTTTCACACCATTCGCTTACATTGCCGCACATATCGTATAGCCCAAACCCGTTAGGTTCATAACTGCCTACTGGTTTGGTACCCATTTTCCTTAATCCTATCAGTCTGACTACGCCAGCCCAAAAAGACTCTCCTTGATGTCTGTAATTAGCACGGGCAGGATCCGGTGAATCCCCCCAAGGAAACCATTTTACCGCCTTGCCGCCTTTCGCAGCATACTCCCACTCCTCTTCCGTGGGAAGCCGTTTCCCTGCCCATTCAGCATAAGCTTTAGCATCATTCCAAGTAACATTTACTACCGGATGATCCATCCGGTGTTTTTGGGCATACTTTTGCCAATCTCCCTCTGCCTGATATCCCGTCTGTTGAACGAACTGCCTAAACTGCCTGTTGGTCACCTCATAGATGTCAATATAGAACGAATCAATTTTCACAGTATGTCTTGGTATTTCGTCTCCGAACCACCAATATGCATGGAGTTCACTCATGTGAGGCACTCCACGACCCATCTCTACCAGCTGCTCAAGATCGGCCTTATCGATACCCATTTCAAATGTGCCTCCAGGAATAAGCACCATTCCTTCAGGAATTCCGGAGCGAAAACTATCGGTCTTGTTTACAGGGTGTTGTGCTAAAAGAAGACAGCCAACTAAAGGAATAATTAAAAATTAAACTCATCCCCGTGTAGTGAGTCATAAACTTTCGATGCGTATTCATTTCTCATTGGTTTCATCGGCCTTTGTCCCATTAAGGGATCTGCCTTTGCAAGTATTGACATATCAATAAGTTTCCATTTGCCGAGTAGGTCGAGATTTTGACATATTCCCTCATAGGTAATAATAATGTTCCCGGCTTTTATCTTTCTCTCAATATATCTGGTTATGTTTGCCAAAACACTGTTCCGCGCCTTCAAAGACTTTACAGCCCGTAAGGAACCAGACACTCCCCACGGTAAAGACACAAGAAGAGCAATTGACAGGTAAAC
>MZGM01000011.1 GCA_002085035.1 Candidatus Zhuqueibacterota bacterium 4484_219 | reverse complement strand
GACTACTGGGGGAAACGTCGATTGAGTTATCCGATCAAAAAGAAACAATATGGATTTTACGTTTACATTTTGTTCGAGGCTGACGGAAAGGTTATTGAACCTATCGAACGAGAGTGAACGAGAGTGTCGACTAAATGAGTCTGTTTTGAGATTTTTAACTGTCCGTTTGAGCAAAAGAGCTATTCGGCAGATGCAACTAAGCAAGGAAAAGGTTAGCAAAGAGCCCGCCGATGTATCTGTAGGAACTCTGTGAATTTCCCGGGAGCCAGTTTTCCTGGAAAAGTGTTTTTAATGAAGACTTTGATGGTTTTAGTGAGGAGGGAAAAATGGCTGATTTAAAAATGCCTGAAATTAACAGTGTGTTAGTTGCTGGAAATTTAACCAAAGATCCCTCTTTGAGAAGGACTTCAAACGGCACCCCGGTTGCTAATTTTTTTATTGCTTCAAATCGACGTTTTAAAGATAACACGGGACAGTGGCGGGAAGATGTGTGTTATGTAGGGGTAGTAGCATGGTACAAGTTGGCAGAAAGTTGCTATGAAAATTTGAAAAAAGGAAGTGCAGTCCTGATTGATGGAGAACTTCAAAGCCGCAGTTTGAAGTCCAATGATGGCTCTAATCACAATATTGTGGAGATCAAGGCTCGAAGAATCCAATTTTTAGATAAACGAGGATGGTCGAAAAGTGAAGAATCGTCTACCCAGACCATCGACTCGCAAGATACGGCGGTTTCTGTTCCACCGTCTGCCGAAGGAGCGAATTTAGAAGATTTGGCTGAGGAGAGTAAAATCGAAGAACAAGAAGATTGTTCGAAGTTATCTGAAGAAAAAAGCGGTGAACAAAATAAGTTTGATTGATGTAAATTGTCTATTTTGTAGAGGTCTAAATTGTAAAAGCAAAAGGAGGATAAGTTGATTCGTGCTAAGAAAAAGAGAATTTGTCGTTTTTGCGAAAGCGGTGTAATTTATGTTGATTACAAAGACGAAAAGAAGCTGGTGCGGTTTACTACCGAACAAGGGAAGATTATTCCACGTCGTATTTCCGGTACTTGCGCATTGCATCAACGGCAATTAACCAAGGCTATTAAACGCGCTCGGCAATTAGCTCTGTTGCCCTATATTGCCGACCGGTATAGCTGATTAAGGACAACGAGAGAAATGGTAATATTACAGATGAAGGGAGTGTTGAGGTTATGAGAGTTATCTTGATGCAAGATTTCGAATCACTGGGACACACGGGTGAGATTGTGGAAGTAGCGGATGGGTATGCTCGTAATTTTCTGATTCCACGTCGAATTGTATTAGAGGCCACTCCAGGAAATATGAAAAAATTTGAAGAGGAGAAAAAACGACAGCTCCTTCGTCTTAACCGAGAGAAAAAAGTTGCAGAAAAGTTAGCTAAAGAGCTGGCAAAAATTTCCTGTACAGTTCCTGTCGCGGTAGGAGAGGAAGACAAAATATTTGGTTCAGTTACTTCCCAAGATATTGCTGATGCCCTAAAGGAAAAGGGTTACCAAATAGACAGACGTAAAATATTATTAGATGAACCAATCAAAGCATTGGGCATTTACACAGTTCCTATTAAACTTCATCCCGAAGTAGATGCTGAAATTAAACTATGGGTGGTGAAAAAATAAAAATTTGAAGTAGGGAAAATGAATGAACTTATTTTGGCTTCTTTCCCTGGCTCATTTGATGGGGGATTTCCCCTTCCAAACCGATAAGGTTTTCTATTACAAGCGCAATTTTCGCTGGGGGGGGCTATTTCATGTTGCTATTTGTACATTTTTCAATATCTTGCTCACTCTTCCCTTTCTGAAACTTCGTTATTTCTGGCTGCTTCTTCTCATTCTTAGCGTCTCTCATTTTCTTTATGACGAACTTAAAACCTGGTTTACCCAAAAGGTAATGCGCGACAATATTTTTCTTTTTCTATTAGATCAAACACTGCATTTTTTTACTATTTGGGTGGTAGTGCAACTGTTTTCTATCTTGCATCCTTTTCCATCAGTAGCAAAGTGGTCAATCTACACAAATACCTCTTTCATTGTTCGGCTTTCGGGATTTGTCTTTGTTACGTTTGCAACGGCACCGATAATTTTCTACTTGCAGAATTACTTTTCCTATCGTCGAAAACAAAGCGAAAAAAGGAACTTTCTTTTTCCAAAGGACAGAGTACGCTTGCTCGGTTATGTCGAAAGAGCTTGTGCTATTATAGTATTTGTCCGGTTAAACCCCTACTTTTGGGTACTGGTGCCAGTGATTTTTGTACCCCGATTGATAAAACAAAAGTCAGAGGGCATAATAGAAGCAAGCCTGGGCTTATTTTTTGCTGCTGCTACCGGTATTGCTATACGCTATTTAGTTAGAGTTTGATAAATGAAAAAGTTTTTAAAAAAACTGTTTAAAAATTACAAAGTAAAACTTTTTATGTTGTTTATTGCTTTGTTGATTTGGCTACATGCTGCTACTGAACAAATATATGAGTACGATTTTAAGGTTGAAATTGTACCTGTTAATGTAGCTCCTGGTTTAATTGTAGCAAACGATTATCCTCGTTATGCAACAGTGACTTTTCAAGGAAAGGGTAAGGCCTTATTTGCACTAAAAAACGCTAAGCGAAGCATCATGATTAATCTTTCCGAATATCGGTTTCGGGGAATATTCCGATTGCGCAAAGAGGATGTCCAAATTAGGCCAAGTATTCTGAACGTAAAGCCAATTCGAATAGTTGAACCTGATACAGTGGTTATTGAATTAGATAGATTGGTAAAAAAATCCGTGGCTGTGAAATCTAAAATCGTGGTACAACCAGCACCAGGGTACACGATTGTGGGAGGGATAGTGTTGAAGCCAGACAAGGTTTTAGTACGAGGGCCACGAAGAGTGGTAAAAAAAATTTCTAGTATAGAAACTCAGAAAGTAATTCTTGAACATGTAACCCAGGACATTGCTGAAACTGTACCTTTAGATGCGAAACAATTTAAACGATTAGAAGTTATTCCTGAGGAAGTGCATTATTATGTTGATGTACAAAAACTGGGAGAAAAAATTATTGAAGACGTTCCTGTACAATTGATCAATGTTCCTCGGGGAGCGAAAGTCAAGATATTACCTTCAGTATTGACTATTAAGATCGAAGGGGGGGTAGAGATACTCAACAAAATTACCCGGGATGATATTCTTGCTTATATTGATTTCAAGAGGCAATTTAGGAAAGGTGTTACTTCGTATCCGGCCACCATCAAACTGCCACCCGGATTACGGTTTTCCGAAGTGTATCCTTCTACCTTCAAGATCACCATGGAGAGGTGATCATTTACTATGGTTGTGTTAGGTATCGAAACCTCTTGTGATGAGACAGCGGCAGCAGTTATTGATGACCATGCCCTGCGTACTAATGTGGTGCTTTCTCAATTGAATTTGCATCGCCAGTTTGGGGGGGTTGTGCCTGAGTTAGCTTCACGAGCACACCTTCGGGCTATTCTGCCGATTATCCACAAGGCCATTAATGACTCTGGATATACTAAATTTCAACTTGAGGGAATCGCTGTGACCAAAGGACCTGGTCTAATCGGAGCTCTTTTGGTGGGACTTAATTTCGCCAAGGCTGTGGCGTTAGCTTTGCAAATACCAATAGTGGGAATCAACCACCTGGAAGGCCACATCTTTGCTAACCTTTTGGAACATCCTGATATTAAATTGCCTTTTATTTGTTTGATTGTCTCTGGTGGCCATACCCAACTGGTTCTGGTTGAGGATTGGGGTGTGTATAAGGTACTTGGACGTACGATTGATGATGCCGCAGGAGAGGCATTCGATAAGGTGGCTAAACTGTTGAAAATTGGCTATCCAGGCGGACCAGTTATTGATCGACTATCTCAACAAGGAGATTCGAAATTTGTTGATTTTCCCCGTGCTTGGATGGGGAATGAAAATCTCGATTTTAGTTTTAGTGGTTTAAAAACTGCGGTATTGAATTATGTGCAAAAACAACCTCCTCAATTCTTGAAAGAACATCTTGTCGATATTGTCAGCAGTTTTCAGGCAGCGGTACTGGATGTGCTGGTAGGAAAAACGTTGTTGGCGACGCAAAAGTTTGGTGTTAACCGAATTGCTCTGGCTGGTGGGGTAGCGCGAAATACTGCATTGCGCCAGAGATTTTCTCAAGAAGCAGACAAAAACAAGATGGAATTGTATTTACCTACCCCTGATTTTTGTACCGATAACGCTGCTATGATCTCTTGTGCTGGATTACACTACTTAAAAAAGGGTGTAGCTGACGATTTGGAACTTGATGTTTCTCCATCATTAAATCTGTAATGAAAGATTGAAAGTAATGAAACCGTTTTTAACAGTTTTGGTATTTATTTCTCAAATTCACGATGTTATGGGTGTACAGACTTAATGGAAGTTTTAGGTGTTGCTGCATTTATTAAGTTGGGTTTGTCTATTCAGGGCTCCTGGCTGCTATTAATCCTCTGTTTGCTGGGGGCTGTAGGGGTAGCTTTTTATGCATATCGATACACTATTCCGCCTGTAACCAAATCGTTGCGAAGGGCGTTAATGGCGTTGCGTGCAGCAGCATTGGTTTTGCTTGTTTTGTTGCTGTTTCAACCTATCCTAAGCATTACTCGCAGTTATTTTCAAAAACCCACCATAGCAGTACTGGTTGACAATTCGGCCAGCATGACCATTCGGGATAATCAACATACCCGAGCTGAAATTGTACTTTCGCTATTGCAACACCCGGCATTTGAACATCTGCAAAAATTTAACAATCTCCGCTTTTTTACCTTCGCCGATCATCTTTATTCATTAAAGAAGATTCACCCCGATTCTCTCCAGTTTAATTTTGAAGGTACCGATATTTATTCTGCACTTGTCGAAGCCAAGCAAAAACTGCTTAACGAGTATCTTGCCGGAGTTGTACTTTTGACTGATGGTATTTACAATGTTGGCGAAAACCCACTTTTTCTCGCCCAGTCGTATGGTTTGCCAATCTTTATTGTTGGTATTGGTGATCCCCAAGAGAAAAAGGATGTGTTGATTGCCCGTGTTCTCACCAATGAGGTCGTTTATGCCCAAAATAAGGTTCCAGTAGAGGTTGTAATATCGAGCTACGGCTATGACGGGATGAAAATACCTCTCAGCTTGAAATATCATAACCAGGTGGTCGATTCCAAACTTATCACTTTGGTAGGCAATTATCAAGAACAGAAGGTGCGGTTAACCTTTGTGCCCCAGCAGGAAGGTTTCCAGAAATATGTGCTTGAAATTCCTAAATTAAAGGGAGAATTCACTACCCTCAATAATAAGCATTCCTTCTTTGTAAAAGTTTTGAAAAGCAAAATACGAGTGTTGTTACTGGCTGGTGCTCCCAGCGCGGATTTAAAATTTATCAAACGCATTTTGGAAGATGATAAAGACATAGAATTAACTGTCCGGACCCAAAAAAAGGGGGGAGGATTCTACGAAAGAAATATTGAAGATAACTGGACAGGTAAAGATTATGAGGTAATATTTTTTTTGGGATTTCCTCGCTGGCCAGTAGATAAGATCACCCGAAATTTTCTGACTAAGCAATTGCTGAAAAAGAATAAGCCTGTATTTTTCCTACAAGGGCCGAATCTCAACATAGAGGAGTTGAAAAATTTTCAGGATGCTTTACCATTCACTATTGGGACAGCTCCCGGGAAGCCACGGGAAGTAAGTTTACAGCCAACTGTGCAGGGTGAGCAATTTCCGCTGATTCGTTTACAAGATGATTTCGCCGGGAGTCTTGCTTTGTGGAAAGTTCTCCCGCCAGTGTCTACTTTTTTGCGCAATTTTAATCCCCGCCCCGAGAGTCAAGTCTTGGTCGTCGTGGATCCCAAACAATCGAAATTACCTAATACCGATAGCTTTCGCAAGCCTTTAATCCTGGCACGTACGCTGGGTGAACATAAGGAGTTAGCATTATTATTTTACAACGTTTGGCGTTGGGATCTGATGATGTGGGGAGTCAATAAGACCAACGAAGCTCTGGTTAAGTTCCTTAATCGCTCAATCCGCTGGTTGACTACTCCAGAGGAAATTAAATTGGTTAAAATCCAAACTGACAAATTAATCTATCGCAATGGAGAAGTAGTACATTTTTTAGGACAGGTTTACACCCCAGATTATCAGCCACTGGACAACGCAGAGGTGGCAGTAACTATTCACACCGAAGATGGAAAACGAATCACATTGCCATTCTCCCATGTGGGAAATGGCAAATATCAGGCGGAATATCGCATCGCCCAAGCAGGTGACTATCGATTTGAAGGGCAGGCTTTTCTCGACGGACAAGTAATCGGTAGTGATCAAGGACGATTTTCGGCGGGTGAGTTTCACATCGAATTTGTTTCCACCCGGATGAGAGAAGGTTTGTTGCAGAAAATGGCCCAGGTTTCTGGAGGTAAATATTACACCCCAGCACAAATTGAGAAAATGGCTAATGAATTACATTTTCCTCCACAACAATTGCAACAAACTCGCGAAATCAATCTTTGGAACAAGTGGCTGGTACTGTTGTTGTTTATTGGTCTGTTGGTGGTGGAGTGGTCTATTCGCCGCCGTAAAGGAATGTTGTAGAGTCAAACCGGAATTTGCAAAACTTGATTGACAAATTTTCTAAAACTTCCCAGCTTAACAGAAAACTCTCTGGAAGCATGCTCGGCTTTTTCGGATTAGGGCTGTTGATTTTATTGCCCCAGGGATTTCTACATGCTTGGACAGAAAAAATATTAGTCCAAGGAAAAGTTCCAGTTACTCTTAGCGAAGTAATGTTCGATCCGGCGGGGTCTGAGGCCACCGATGAGTTCATAGAAATCTACAATCTGAGTGCTACCGATTCGGTTGACCTGGCCGGATGGCGGGTAGGAGACGGTAGCGGTAGCGACATGCTCATCGATAGCGGTGATGGGTTGGTATTGGCTCCGGGTCAGTTTGGCTTGATCCTCGATCCCGATTACTTTGGTAACTCCACAACCTATGAGGGTCGTATCCCGACCAATGCTTTGATTTTAACTGTCTCCGGTAGTACTCTAGGCAGCGCAGGATTGAGCAATTCAACACCAGAAACAATAATTCTTTTTGATGCCAATGGCGATACTGTGGATCATTACACTTATTCGCTGGGAAATCCCCCTGGTTATTCCGACGAGAAAATTGATCTTGCTCAAAACAATAGTGCCAACAACTGGAGCGATAGTCGTCAATACCTGGGTACTCCAGGTGCCCAGAATAGCGTTTCGCCACTGGACGTGGATTTGGAATTGGTGAGGCTGTTTTCCATTCCTTCTAAACCACAAGTTGATGGTGAGGTTGAACTTCATCTGGTTGTCTGCAATCGTGGTCAGCAAGTCATCTCACAGTTCCATGTAATGCTATTCGAGGATAGTAATCATGATAATGAATTCTCTGAAAATGAATTACTTAATGATTTGCCAGTCCAGCAATCATTGACTTCCCAAGATTCTGTAGAACTAACAATGACACTCGGATTATTGAGTTCAGGAAGGCACGATTATCTTGCTGAAGCGCAAGTGCCAGAGGATAAGAATCTTGCCAATAATTGTGGTACTTTGACTATTTTGGTTTCTGCGCCGGCAGGTTGTGTGGTGATTAACGAGATTATGTACGATCCCTTGCCTGGACAGACGGAGTGGATTGAATTGTACAATCCTTCTTCGGAAACAGTAGATTTACAGGGCTGGCGTTTTTCTGATCAAGATACATCAAAAGCGGTGACAATTTGTTCTGTTTCTTCGCAATTATTACCAGAGGGCTTCTGTGTGTTGGCTCGTGATTCCAGCATCTTTTTTCAGTATTTAAATATTTCTGGTAGTACAGTGATGTTAACGGGTTCTTTTCCCTCATTGAATAACGATAGAGACGTTGTTCATTTGATTGATTTGACCGGCAAGAGAATAGACCAAGTACCTTATTCTTCAAGTTGGGGTGGGGGAGATGGAGTGTCTTTGGAAAAAATCAATCCTTTTATCAGTGGGACAGATAGTACCAATTGGAGCTCATGCGTGTTAGCTGAAGGGGCAACTCCTGGTGAGCAGAATAGTATTTTTGTTGAGCGGCTCCCAGACGATGCTATTCTTTCTGTTGTTCCCAATCCCTTTTCACCTGATGGCGATGGTCACGATGATTTTGTGATCATCGATTACAAATTGCCCGCAACTACCGCCTATGTCAATCTAAAGATCTTCGATGTTCGGGGACGGCTGGTACGTGAGTTATTCAACTGTGAACCTTCGGGAAGTTCGCGTCAAGTGGTATGGAACGGTTGTGACGATGATAATCAAAAATTACGTATGGGTATCTACATTATTTACCTTGAGGCTCTCGATGGGCAACACGGTATTTTGAAAGCAGTAAAAAAAGCTTTGGTATTAGCAGGCGAATTGTGAGATGTTCACTCGCGCTTATATTGAAACACGGAAAAATTCTATTTATCAAGCTCATTTGCAGGGGCAGCCGGGATTGCAAACATGCGAGCAGCTTACTGCTTTGGCAGACGAGGTGATCGAGAAAATTGCTCGAGCTGTGCTCCAATCTGTTGAGAGTCAGATTGTAGTTTTGGCTTTAGGTGGGTACGGGCGTGGCGAATTGAATCCATTTTCCGATGTGGACTTGCTTCTCATTTTCGATAAGGAGTCCGCAAAAATTCAGGAAGCGATTCGCCAATTGATTCGTGCTCTTTGGGATTGTGGTTTGGAGGTTGGGCATCAAACCCAGTCCATATCGCAGTGTGTGCAACTGTCGCAGGAGGATTGGGTTACTCGGACTACTGTATTAGAAATGCGCAGGCTTTTTGGCAGTCAGGAGCTAATGTTAGAATTAGAAAATGCTCTGCGCAGGCAAGTACTGGCGGGAGATCAGCAGGCATTCTGGCAAGCCATTATTAGAGCTGCAGAGGAGCGTCATAAGAAATACGGTGGTTCTCCCCAACTTCTGGAACCACATGTCAAGGAAGGTGTTGGTGGATTGCGTGATCTCCACACTCTTTTGTGGCTTTATCGTTCTAATTCTAATTTTTACAGTGAGTTTCATATTCGTCAGCAGCGTTGCTCCTCCATCGCAGGTTTTTTACAGCAGTTGTACAATACATCGATCATTTTAGCTTCCGAATACGACAAATTACTTAATGCATTTGAATTTCTGTTGCGAGTGCGCAATGAACTGCATTTCCTAAAAGGCAATAAGTTTGATCTTCTCGAGTATGGTTTGCAAAGAACAATTGCTCAACATTTAGGATACCAGGATGAGGCAGAACATCTGGGAGTGGAAACATTTCTCCGTGAATATTATCTCAATGCTCGTAGTATTTACCACGCCTATTTGATTCTTTCTGAAAAATTAAGCCGTTACAAATCAACTGTTGAGCCTTCAGGAGTTAAGTTTCGAAAATTTCTTGCCCCGGGTATCTATCTTGGGGAAGATGCTACCATTTACCCTGAATCCGATTCAGTGGAAGTGTTTAAACAAAGGCCTTTGCTTCTGATGGAAGTTTTTTATTGGTGTAAGTGTTATCATGCTCGACTATCGGAATTTTTGCGCCAGACCATCAGCCATTTTGCCCATACTATTGATGAAGCCTTTCGTACAGATCCTGCTGCGTTTGCCATTTTTGAAAAAATTCTTTCACACCCCGAAGATCTGGGTAGAATACTGCGCATAATGCATGAATTGGAAGTATTAGATAACTACATTCCTGAATTTTCTGCACTTACTGCTTTGGCTCAGCACGATCTTTATCATTATTATTCTACCGATGAACATACTTTATTGGCTATCGAGAATATTGCTCGGCTGGTAACAGAGGAACAAGATCAGACGAAATTGCGTCAGGTGTTTCTTGAAATTAAGTATCCAGAAGTTTTATTTTTGGGGATGCTTTTTCATGATATTGGAAAGGTCAAGAGACAGAATCATGCCGAAGAAGGAGCTAAAATAACAGCGAAAATCTTAGACCGTTGGAACCTCTATGGTGAACGTCGTGAGCGGATCATTTTTTTGGTACGTCATCATCTGGAGATGGAGCAGATAGCCTTCCGGCGCAACTTTGATGAGTTACCTACGTTGAGAGAGTTTGCTGCCTTAGTAGGAGATGTTGAAAATTTGAAGATGCTTTACCTGCTTTCTTATGGTGATCTCTCAGCACTTAATCCTAATATATGGTCAGAATGGAAAAGTATTTTGCTGTGGGATCTTTATCTTAAGACTCGTGATTATCTTACCGGCGGATATCGTGAATCTGGGGTTAGAATAAAAGAATTGCAATTGTTAATTCAGGAAATTCAGAAACAAAGCAAACAAGAAATCTCCGCAGAGAGAATCGAAAATCATTTAAGAGGTATGAATAGTAATTACTTACAGACTTTCGATGAGCGCCAAATTGCTGAACATTTGGATTTGATTGCTCAGCTGATGTCTCGAGCTGAAGCTAAATCTCCAGAAAAAAAAGCAGCAATTGCTTTTTATGATTACAAAACTCACTGGGGAGTGACTGTGGTAACTCAAGACAAACCTTTTCGTCTTGCAGAAATCTGTGGCGTGCTTTCGGTTAATGATCTCAATATCTTCAGTGCTCAAATTTTTACCCGTCAGGATGGGATAGTGATCGATACTTTTCAGGTGACTCCTATCTCTGAACATTTGCAATTTGATGAGATTAAACAGCGAGACTTACGTGAAGATTTGGAGAAGGTACTCTCTGGCCAAGAAGATTTGCGGACTCTTTTTCAACTACACCAACGCAGATGGCGGCGGCGTAAGTTGAAAAGAAGTGGTCGCCCAGCAGAAATCCGTTTTGACAATCAGATATCTTCTGAATTCACAATTATTGATGTTTTCACAGATGATTCAGTAGGATTGCTTTATCGCTTGGCCATGGCTATGAGTAAATTGAAGTTGGATATCCGCTCCGCTAAGATTTCAACTCGTGTGGATCAGGTGGCAGATAGTTTTTATGTGCTGGATGCCAATGGTCAGAAGATTGTTGATCAGAAACGTCAAGAAGAAATTCGTCAGCAATTGCTACGTGCAACCCAGACAGAATTTTGAAAATCTACGAAACTTAAACTGAAAAGTGACTGCTACCTCACAGGTAACGGTTACTTTAACTTATTTTAATACTCTGTGAAACCTCGTTACAATCCGGGCTGTCATGGTGTAGCCGAAGATAATCAAGAAACCTAGTACACAAAACATAATAATTGTACCAGAAAAATGTCTGTTGCCTATCTGTCCGGTAGTTATCCAGGGGATTCCTACAACGACGGCATAAAGAGCATATATTGCCGCGGTGCCTACTCCGGTAGCAATTCCCAATATAAGCGTGCCAAATAGTTGAAAGAAATTGCTTTGATAGAGATTCAATGCGGAAGCAGTGTACAAAACTATTCCGCCAGTCGAACCCATTATTACCATGCCCGGCCAGATTGTTTTTCCCAGCAAACCCACTTGCGATGGTAGAGAATATTTTGCAAGCAAAACTGCGCCCAATCCGCCTACCATTCCGCTAATGAGATAGATTAAAACTTTCCTCCAGCCGAATTGTGGGCCTACCATTCGTTGCACCAAGTACATAATTACCCCAATAAGTATGAAAAGTAATAACTCAATCATGACGTTTTGCCTCTTTAAATTTATTGATTACATTGAACTTCTTTTCGATTTAACGTGCAAGGTAGCCGTTTTTTCGAAACCAGTCGATGGTATCTTTGATGGCGATGGAAATAGGGGATGGATACCAATCTAATTCGGCTTTAGCTTTGCTGATGTCAACATGTGTTCCATATCGGAGCAGATCCAAGCCAGCTATCGGGAGCAAGGGTTTAGGACTGCGGAACACATATTTGGCTAATATTTCGGATATCTGGGCAGTAAGATACGCTAAAGGAAAGGGTATTGCCAATTTTGGCTTTGGCACACTGCCAATATGAGCGGCTATTTCCAGAAAATCGCGCAGGGTTGTGTTCCAATTCCCGATGATGTAACGTTCGCCCACCCTTCCTTTTTTCAGAGCCAAAACTTCGGCGCGGGCTACATCTCGCACATCAACAGCATTCAGCTTACCATTGACAAAAACCAACATTCGGCGCTGAAGCAGCTCCAAAATAATTCGACCAGTGGTAGGTTTGATGTCATAAGGGCCAAAAACTCCGGTGGGATTGATAATTATCGCCGGCACCCCATTTTGTGCCGCTTCAAGTACTTTTTGTTCCATAACATACTTAATATGACAGTAAGTACTGCGATTTCGATTTAGAGAATAAGGGATTTGTTCATTAGCTAATTTTCCTTCTTGAGACTGTCCAATAGTACTGGGACTGGAAGTGTAAATGAGGCGCCTGACGTTAGTTTGACGTGCTGCCTCGCATACGTTATGGATTTGCTGAGTTGCTATCGCAACTTGTTTACGCCGAGCCAGAGAATAAATGGGATAATAACCAGCACAATGGAAAACGACCTCGCAGCCATCCATGGCAGAAATTAGACTGGATAGGTCATTTAAATCGCCAA
>MZGM01000010.1 GCA_002085035.1 Candidatus Zhuqueibacterota bacterium 4484_219 | reverse complement strand
GTCAACGAACCTTTTATCCTGTTGGCCGACGAACCCACCGGCAATTTGGATCGGGAAAGTGCAATCGGAGTGCTGGATATTTTGACTCGGATTAATACCATGGGCACAGCCGTCCTGATGGCTACACACAACTATGAACTTGCTCAGCAAACCGGACAAAGAATCATTCGTATTGATAACGGAACAATTGTGTCATGAAACTGTGGTATTTATTGAGAGAAACATTTTCTAATCTAACCAAAGCGCGTTTTTCGTCGTTACTTTCAATAGTAACTATGGCGATTTCGTTGTTGATGATTGGTGTCTTTGCTGTGGTAGCTCTTAACGGATGGCAACTGATTCAGCACATCAAAAACAAGATTGAAATGGAGGCTTTTATTGAAGATACACTTACTCCTAATCAGATTTACGAACTTAAACAAAAGATTTCCAAAATGGAAGGGGTAATGGCGGTGGCTTTTATTTCCAAGGAGGAAGCTCGGGAACAATTTCAACGACAATTTGGTGAAGATGTCTTTACTATTTTGGGTGAAAATCCGCTTCCTTGCTCTTTCCGATTGCGTGTGCAGCCGCTTTTTCAGAAGCCTCGGCGCGTTAAGATACTGGCACAAAAAATCCAAGCTTTACCCGGGGTTACGGAGGTAGTTTATCGTTACGAGTTATTAATCTTAATAGAGAAATATTTGAAGATTGCTCTCGGTATTGCGCTACTTTTAGGCTTAATTGTGGGAGTAGGTGCTATTTTATTGATCGCCAATACAATTCAGTTGTCCATCTACAGTAAACGCGATGCCATTGAGATTATGAAATTAGTAGGAGCAACCCCATCGTTTATTCGCCGTCCCTTCTTGTTGGCCGGTGCTTTTCAGGGACTCGTTGCTGGTGGCGTAGCTACAGGCATATTGAATCTGCTTTTGTTTGTTATTCGGTATTTTGTACCTGAAATTCAATTTTTTATTCAGCAAGTACTCCTTTTGCTAATCGTTACAGGAATTATGTTGGGAATTATAGGAAGTAGATTGGCGATTCGACGTTATCTGAAATGAAGTTAGCATTGTTCAGAAAACGGCTAAAGGGTTCAACTTTCAAAGTATGGAATCTCTAAATCAGGGTAAAAGTGTTTTTTTATCTTGACAAAATAGTTAAAAATTATTATTATAGAAGACGATAGGCGTAAAATTTTAACTGAGTATGTTGTATTAATAAATCAGGCTCTGGAGGAAGGTGAGGATTATGCATGAGCTTACTGAGCGTGAAAAATTAGTGCTCAATCTCATTGTGCACAATTTTGTCATGACAGTAGGACCAGTTAGCTCGCGACAATTGTGTAAAAAATACAACTTAGGGGTTAGTCCAGCTACTATTCGCAACGTGATGATGGATTTGGAAGAAAAAGGCTATATTACTCAACCCCATGTCTCAGCCGGCCGAGTGCCAACAGACCAAGGTTATCGGGTCTATGTGGATAGTTTAATGAAGTCTGAAAAACTGTCGCGTAAAGAGAAGGATATTATTTATCGCGACCTCCGCAAGGTGTCCAGAGATATTGACCTTATTTTACAAAAAGCTTCCCAGGTACTGGGTAAGGTTTCCCATCAGTTGGGAATTGTTTTGGTACCTCATTTTTATGAAGGGATCTTTGAGAAATTGGAATTAGTGCCGATTTCTGATACTCGAACTTTACTTGTGATTAGTTTATGAGATCGGCAGATGAGGTGTTCAATTTTGAAAACTGGGAAGATTTTTATTATGGTGGTACCTCTAATATTTTACAACAGCCGGAATTCAGCGATCACCATCGCCTGGAAGCGCTGATGGAGGTGCGCCTGGAAGCGCTGATGGAGGTGCTTGAAGACCGCCGAACCATCCTCCAGGTGCTTAGCCGTTCCAGCAAAGAGGGAAAGGTTACTGTCACTATCGGGGAGGAAAACAAGCTGGAAAAAATGCGCTCGTGTAGTGTAATTAGCACTGTTTACAGAGTTGGCAACATGAGGGGGGTCCTGGGAGTTATCGGCCCTACTCGTATGCATTATGCCAAGATAGTTCCTCTGGTGGGCTACATGTCGTCCATGCTTAGTGAGATTTTGAATAACTGAACCTGAATTTAAACTCTGGAGGAGTGAGAGGGCTTATGGTGACGAAGCAATCCGCAAATGACCATACCGAAGCAGCGATGTCACAACTGGAGGAAGTACAAACTTCTCAAGCTGAAAAGAAGAAAGAAACTTCACAGAAAAGACAAAAGACATCCAGGTCAAGGCCTAAAATTGCTGATTTGAAAAAGGAAATAGAAAAGCTTCGATCGGAGAAAGAAGCGGTTGAGGGACGATTACTCCGTTTGGCAGCCGAGTTTGACAATTATCGCAAAATAGCTGCTCGGGAAGTAGAAGAGCGGACTCGTCTTGCTAATGAAAATCTAATTGTTGATTTATTACCAGTGCTTGATGATTTGGAACGTTTCGTTTCTGCTGGGGAAGATGGTAAAAATATTACTGATGTGAAAGCTTTTTATGATGGTATTTTACTTATTTATCAAAAGCTTAAGAAAATACTGGAGAGATGGGGGCTGGAAGCCATCGAAGCGGTTGGGAAAGAATTCGATGTTGAGCTTCACGAGGCTTTGATGACGGTGGAATCAGAAGAACATCCTGCTAATACAATAGTGCAGGAACTTCAGCGTGGCTACAAATTGAATGATAAGGTAATCCGTCATGCCAAGGTGGCGGTAGCCAAATAAGGTGAATGAATCTGTTTTCAGAGAGAAATTTTGGTGTTGAATTAAGGGTAAGATGAATAAGCGAGATTATTATGAGGTTTTGGGCGTAAATCGTAACGCTACCGAGGCAGAGATTAAGAAAGCTTACCGCAAATTGGCGATGCAATATCATCCTGATCGCAATCCCGGTGACAAAGAAGCCGAAGAGAAATTCAAAGAAGCAGCCGAAGCTTATGAGGTTTTGAGTGATCCTGAAAAGCGACGTCGTTATGATCAGTACGGACATAGTGGCTTAAGGGGTGGTTTTGAAGGTGGTTTTACAGATTTCGACCTGAGTGACGCGCTCCGAACTTTTATGCAGGGTTTTGGTGGGTTTTCTGATCTCTTCGGCATGGGAAGCCGGGAGCGCGGTCCCCAGGGGGGAAGTGATCTCCAAGTTCGACTGAAGTTGAGCTTAGAAGAAATAGCTCGTGGGGTAACAAAAAAATTGCGGTTAAAAAAATTAGTTACCTGCCCGGCATGTGGTGGCAGCGGGGCTGAACCTGGTTACCAGGCGACAAGGTGCCCGGTTTGTCACGGCAGCGGTGAAGTACGACAGGTATCGAATTCAATCTTTGGTCAGTTTGTTAACGTTTCTACTTGTCCTAATTGTCATGGTGAGGGGCAAGTAATTTCACATCCTTGCCGTACTTGCCGTGGTGAAGGACGAATACGCAAGGAAGTCGTTACCCAAGTAGGAATCCCTGCTGGAGTGGCCACAGGAAATTATCTCACTCTTCGGGGAGAAGGGAATGTGGGACCGCGCGGAGGACGGCCAGGCGATCTGATCGTCGTTATCGAAGAGGAAGAACACCCAGAATTTGAACGCCACGGAGATGATGTTCTTTACAATCTGGTGATTGGTTATACCCAGGCAGTTCTGGGAGATGAAGTAGAAGTACCTACATTAGACGGTCGAGTGAAGCTAAAAATACCTTCGGGTACCCCAGCTGGCAAAATCTTTCGTCTCAAGGGGAAAGGTATTCCTCATTTAAATCGTCAAGGAGTAGGTGACCAATTGGTACGAATAAACATATTTACTCCTGCCAAGGTTTCTCGCGAAGAACAAAAGTTGTTAGAACAACTGTCTAACTTTGAAAGAAACCACTTAGAAGAGTACACCAAGGCCAAAGGTAGGAAAGGTAAGCGCGGTGTGTTCCATAGCTGGAGTTGACAGAAAATTTGCATGAAGAAAATTGTCAAAAGAGCAATAGATTATTTTGAATTTACCAATAGTGAGCTAAAAATTATCGGGTTCCTAACGATAGCAATTGTAGTTGGTGGTGCAGTTACGCTGTGGAAGGCAACTCGTCCGTCTCCTGAAATTCCCATTGCTAATCTATCTCAACTTGAGAGAAACTTCTTGGAGCGGGCTCAATATGCCCAGGGAGCCAAATCGAAATCCAAAATTCTAACTACCCGGAATGTCAAGACAACGAAATCAACGGTAAGCTTCCTTCTTAATTTGAATCAGGCTACGGTCGAAGAGCTAACCAGACTTCCCACAATTGGTCCTCAAATAGCCAAACGTATTATTCAATTTAGAGAGCAAATTGGTAAGTTCCAGCGAATAGAGCAGTTAATGGAAGTCAAAGGTATTGGGGAGAAACGCCTAAAAAAAATTAAACAGTATCTAACTATTTCAGATAATCCAGAAAGATAGCAGAGGGTCCATTACAAAGAAAAAGGCTATTGTTCAGAGGAGGAAAAATGACAACGAAAAGAAAAGGTGAGTTAGTTATTTACGAAATTTTAATTGTTATTCTGGTGATAATTTTGATTGGGACAATTCTTTATCCCAAAAGTGTGTGGAAGAAATTAGAGACTGATACCACAATTTGTCGGGACCGCATGATGCGTATCTCTGACGCAGAAGTTCTCTATATCCAAGGCACTAATGAGTATTCCGACTCTCTTGATGCAGTATTGGAATTTGTGAAAAATAGCCCAATCTTTACATCGGACTCGGTAATGGCGGCGTTGCGAGACACCTTCTACGTTAAACTAATTGTGGATTATTTTCGCGACTATGAAGACATGGCTACCAAACCAGCAACTGATTCAGCGTTTAGTTTGGTGGGAAACTACCCAGATTCTGTATTTATGCCTATAGTCGATCGTATGCTGGACTCTTTGAAATGTTGTCCTACAGTCGGACGGCCATATCATTTGACGGTTGTTGATACCTCAGCTATTAAAGTTTGCAAAATCAGTTGTCCTATTAATCAAGAAGACATCGAGAGAGCCAATAGTAATTTTTGGTTCCACACTGTTGGAGGAGGCAAATTAACCAACCACGGCAAAGTAGAAAATGGTGAACCCAGTTGGCAGCCAATGAAGCGGAAATAATGATAATTAAGTTTTAATCAATAAAGAGCAGCTTATTTCTTGTCTGTGGGGAGATGCTATGATAGGATTTTCACTTTTAAAAAATTCGATACAATTTGTTGAGCTTGTGGAGCAGGAGCAAACCTACCAGATTAGAAAACTTGAATGCCGAAAATTACCGATTCCTTTAACACTTAAGGCATTCAGCGATTCCGAGCAACTGAATGCTCTATCTGAGTTCTCTAAGGAGTTGGTAACATCAGCTCAATTGAGCGGTGAAGTTTCGATAGCGGTGGACAATAGCCTTACCTTGATAAAAAAAATGCCTGTAGATGCCAATATTGGCAGTCAAGATCTGGAAAAGCAAATTCTGTGGGAATGCCAGCAGTTTGTTCCCGCGGCTTCGCTTGCTGATTATCGCTACATTTATCAAAAATTGATACATGCCTCTGAAGATAACGTAGATTACCTGCTATTGGTAGTTTTCCGACAACAATTGTTAGAAGGCATCAAGCAGTTGTTAGAAAAATTGGGGTTATCTCTTTCTCAGGTAGAAGTCGATTGGTTAGCTTTAATCCGTGCCGGTAATTGTTTTTATGAACTGGACAAAAAGCGGCTTGTGTGTTTGGCAAATATAGGCGCAGATGTTATTCAATTGCTTTTTTTGCAGTATGGTGAATATTACTTTTCTCATCGTGTTTCTTTGCAGGAGTCAGAGGAAACTTCCGAACTTTCAGCGTGGGATTCACCAGAGAATCTGGCTCGTCTGCTCCAGAAAGAAATTCGCCGCGTTTTGATGGAAAACCGATTTGATATTGAAAACCAGCCCATTGAAGATCTTTACCTCTTTGGAGAAAGGGCCGAATCGGAGATCATAGATTTTCTCCGCAACGAAACTGCTTTACATGTTGACATAATGCTACCCCAGGAGAAATTGGAGGTAACAGAGGAGGTGAAAAATTCACCTGCATACACCCAGTTTTCGCAAGAATGTCTTTACTGTATAGGCACGGCATTGCCATAGATGACTTGAAATAAAAACAAAGCTTCTCTTTAAAGGAGAATAAATATGGCGAAGATTAATCTCTTAGAAGGGAAATCAATCGTTGTTGAACCCGAGGAAGAGCAAACCGAATTGATTTCTTCAGAGCAAGTTGCACCTCCCCAGGATATGCAGATGCAAGAACCGGGACAAGAACAAACTGAAGAACTTTCAATGGAACATCAACCCAGTTATTACAAAAAGCCGTTATGGCCGTTTTTTGCCATATTGGGAGGAGTGATTGTCGTAGGTTCAATTATTTATTATCTGCTGACAACCCAGAAACCGACTAAGGTTTCACCAAAAGTTCCTGCTCCTGAGGAAATAACAAAAACAGAAGAACCCGCTCCCAAAGTCGCTGAGAAAGAACCTACTGTAATGACAGTAGCTGAAGCCCTGAAGTTCCAAAGAGCTTACTCCGTTGCCGGGGCTCGTCTATTGACTCAGCTTTTCGATGCTCTCTCTGATGAGAATATGGCACTTTCGTTTTTTGTTTATGACAAGGGCACGGTTTCATTGGAGCTCCTGGTTTCATCCGATAATTTGCTGAGTACCTTTAACTTGAATCTAAGGAGAAAGAATCCTCAGTTGCAGTTCAGAGTTCTTGACAAGTCGGATTTTAAGCTTCCGGACAGAACAGTGCGCAGAGTATTGCTTACTGGTACTTTCCCTGCTGAGGGTGTAGGTAAGACTACCGGTAAGGATTTAGAGCTTGCTCAACTTAAATCGGAAATAACAAAACTGGTGGAGACTCAGGGATTATTGGTAAAGGAACTGTCTATTTCTCCAGCAGTCGCAGTGACGGGGGGATATCTTGTCCCTTTGAGCCTGAAAGTCTATGGGCGGCGTGATAATGTGTTTCATTTGGTACAGAACATGTTAGATAATTACCGAAATATGGGCTTTAGTCGACTGGTATCAGCAGTGAAACAATTACGAGAGTTAGATGATGAGTACATAACTATGGTTTTTGACATAGATCTTTTCACTACTGAATTAAGCGTCAGTTAGAACCTATGCGGGTAATCGCTGGCCGCTGGCGTGGACGGGCTCTGAAGTGCATAAATTTGCGAGACTTGCGACCACTTACTGATCGGGTCAAGAAAACGATTTTTGATGTGTTGGGGGCTCGAGTTGAAGATGCTGTTGTTGCCGACTTATTTGCAGGGTGTGGTTCATTTGGGATCGAGGCTCTTAGCCGAGGAGCTAAATCGGTTACATTTGTAGAAATTTCGCAGCAGGCTCTAAAAATTATTGCTGAAAATCTGCAACGATTCCAGAGTCAAGAAAGTTATGAATTGGTAAGGGAAGATGCATATCGGTTTCTAAAATTTGCAGCTCAAAAAGGCCACCAATATGACCTTATATTTGTCGATCCTCCATATCGATTACCGCAAACTGATAAATTTTTTCATTTTTTTTCTACCCATCTAATTCTAAAAAAAGATGGGATTTTGGTATATAGACACTATCGTAGAGAAACATTTTCTCATATTCCTGCTCCTTTGGTATTAGATCAACAAAAGCGCTTTGGTGAAACCACAGTGTCATTTTTTTCTGTCGAGGACGATAATGAAAATTGCCATCTATCCGGGGACATTTGATCCTATAACAAATGGGCATATCGATATTATTGAACGGGCTAGTTTGTTATTTGACAAAATCATTGTGACTATTGCACGCAATACTGCTAAAACGCCGTTTTTTTCGGTAGAAGAACGGAAGGAGATGATCGAAGAAGCGGTGAAAAATTTCCTCAATGTTGAGGTTGATTCTTTTGAAGGGTTAGTGGTGGAATATGCATTGCAAAAACATGCTACCGCCATCATCAGAGGGCTGCGCGCGGTGTCCGATTTTGAGTATGAATTGCAAATGGCGTTAATGAATCGCAAATTGGCCGATGAGGTTATAACTGTCTTTTTGATGCCCCATGAAAAATATGTGTATTTAGATTCTACCATCGTCAAGGAAGTAGCAGGATTTGGGGGCGATGTAAATAATTTTGTCCCACCTTTTGTACTGGCTAAATTAAAAGAAAAGTTGGAATCACTCCGCAGGAAAAAGTGAATCTGTGAAAATCCTCCAAGTCTTCAAGAGGTGATTGGTGACAATGTTAATGCACTTTTCCTAATTAGTAAGGACATCTTGACAATGTATGTGTGGAGTACTTCTGAGTGTATTTCGCGACATCCAGAGAATCCGGTTCTTTCTGCCTCTCACGTTCCGTATCCGGCAACACAAATATTCAATGCAGGCGTGATAAAATACGAAGGTAAGTATGTGATGGTTTTCCGCAATGATGTGGGTGCAAAACCAGGTGATGCAAGGGTAGAACGGACCAACATAGGAGTCGCTTATTCCGACGATGGTATTAACTGGCAGCCAGAGCCCAAACCCTGGATTGAACTGGTGACTGATGAAATTCAGCGCGCTTACGATCCCCGTATCTCAGTGATTGACGGGCGTTGCTATCTTTGTTTTGCAGTGGATACTCGTCACGGGATTAGAGGTGGTATTGCTGTCACCGACGATTTTGACAAGTGGGAAATCTTGAGCTTATCGGTTCCGGATAATCGGAATATGGTTCTGTTTCCCGAAAAGCTTGATGGAAAGTTTATGCGCCTTGAACGGCCGTTTTCCATCTACGGCAGGGGAGGGCCAGAGAATTTTGATCTGTGGTTTTCCGATTCGCCCGACTGTCGATATTGGGGGAACTCGCAACTGGTGCTTGGCTCCGAACAAGTTCCCTGGTGTAACGCTAAGATTGGTCCTGGTGCGCCTCCGGTCAAGACAGGTAAAGGATGGCTTACTCTTTTTCACGCTGTCACAGTGGATAAGAACCGAGAACTTCCAGCGTGGCACCGGCATTGGTTCAAAACGTACACAATTGGGCTTATGCTTCTCGATTTGGAACAACCATGGATCATCAAGGGAATGTATCAAGAGCCGCTTATGGTTCCGGAGGAGAAGTATGAACTTGAGGGATTCCGAGGCCATGTTCTTTTTCCCGGTGGTCTAATCTTGGAAGATGATGGCGAGGTGAAAATCTACTATGGTGCAGCCGATACGGTGGAATGTCTGGCAACAGCCCATGTCGATGACCTAATAGCTTTGTGTCTTAAGTCACAATAAATAAAATAACTTTGATAGCTCACTTCGCCCAGCTGCTGTTCCTCTGACGAGCGGTGAACTTGGTGGTTAAATTACAACTGCTTTTAAAAGAGATTTTGACCCCTCGAATGGTTCAGAAGTTTGGGCTTATTTTTTCGTTCTGGTGTTTTGTGTGGCAGGGAAAGTAGTGAGGTCTCAATCAAAGAGAGGATTAGAAATGGATTTCATTGCATCTATTCGGCAGCGAGCAAGAGGGAGGAACAAAACAATTGTTTTGCCGGAAGGTACTGAAGAACGCATAATTCGGGCTGTCGATATCATCAGGAAAGAGAAAATAGCAAATTTGATTCTTTTGGGTGATGAGGCGGAAATCCAGCACAAAGCCAAGGTGCTGAATGTAGACCTCTCCAATGTGGTAATTTTAAACCCTCAAGAAGATACTCGATTGGAAGAATATAGTGAGTTTTATTATCAATTACGTAAAGATAAAGGAGTAGATCGCCGGAAAGCAAGCCAGGTGATGAAAAATCCTTTGTTCTTTGGCGCTATGTTAGTGCGCAATGGGCTGGCCGATGGCAGTGTGGCGGGGTCGATAAACACTACTGGCGATGTGTTGCGGGCAGCGCTCCATATTATCGGCTTGGCGCCGGGAATTTCGGTAGTTTCCGGTACCTTCGAGATGGTAGTGCCCGGATGGGATCGTGTTTTTACCTTTGCCGATAGTGCAGTGGTGCCGGACCCTACTGCTGAGCAGTTAGCAGCAATTGCCCGTTCTTCAGCGCGCACGCATAAGCTTCTTACTGGTGAAGAACCTTTAGTGGCTTTGTTGTCATTTTCTACCAAAGGCAGTGCCCAGCATCCCATGTTGGACAAGATTTTGGAAGCCGTGCACATCGTTCAGGAACAAGAGCCCGGTCTAAAAGTAGATGGCGAATTACAAGTAGATGCTGCTATCATTCCCGAAATCGCCCACAGCAAGGCGCCAGATAGCCCTTTAGAAGGTAGAGCTAATGTGTTGATCTTTCCCGATTTGAATGCGGGCAATATTGGTTACAAACTGGTCAATCGTTTGGCTGGCGCTAAGGCTATCGGCCCGGTGGTGCAAGGGCTTAACAAACCTGCCAATGACCTTTCCCGTGGTTGCAGTGTGGATGATATTGTCGATGTGGTGGCTATTTGTAGCGTAATGGCTTCTTGAAAGGAAACAGCCCAATGTTGTTGGCAGATCGCATCAGGCGCATTAATGACTCCCGAACAGTAGCTGTTGCCCAGACTGTTTTACGCTTGCAACATCGAGGTGTAGATATTTTATCTTTAGCTACTGGTGAACCCGATTTTCCTACCCCATCTCATATTAAAGATGCAGCAGTGCAAGCAATTGCTGCTGATCGTACCAAGTACACCGAAGTAACCGGTATTCCAGAGTTGCGGGAAGCGATAGTGTCAAAATTAGCTCGAGATAATGATTTGCACTGCAGTGTTGAGGAGGTTACAGTTACTTGTGGAGGTAAGCATGCTATTATGTGTGCCATCCTTGCACTGTGCCAGAAGGGCGATGAGGTGATTATCCCGGTACCCTATTGGATGAGTTATGAGCAGCAGGTTAGGTTGGCTGATGCGGTTCCGGTGTTCATTGATACTGTGCCTGAAAATAACTTCATGCTTCAGCCAGAACAATTGCGGGAAAAAATCACCCCTCAGACAAAATTGCTGATATTGAACAATCCCTGCAATCCCACTGGGACAGTTTATGACTACGTTACCCTGGCAGCAATTGCCGATATTGTCAAGAAAACAGGTATTTATGTGTTAGTTGATGAGGTTTATGAGAAGATTGTTTTCGATGGTAAATCTCACATCTCTTTAGCTTCTTTTTCAGAGATTCGCGATCAGGTGATTACAGTTAATGGAGTTTCAAAAACCTATTCGATGACGGGATGGCGTATCGGGTTTGTGGCGGCGTGTAAGGAAATAATTGCCGCCATCGCTAAAATCCAAAGTCATAGTACTTCCAATCCAACAACGGTGGCTCAGTGGGCGGCTGTTGCTGCTCTTACAGAGTCGCAGGAATGTGTAAACCGAATGGTGGAAGCATTTGAACAGCGGCGTAATGCCATGTTTTCCCGGTTGACAAAAATTCCGGGTGTACAATGTGAAAAGCCGGCGGGAACTTTTTATGTGTTCCCTCGAATGGATTTCTTTTACGGTAGCAATTATAACGATTGGGTAATTGAAGATTCGACCTCTCTTTGTCAGTTTCTTTTAGAAGAGGAGCAAGTTGCTTTGGTTCCAGGGAGTGCTTTTGGTACAGATGCTCACGTTCGTTTTTCTTTTGCAACTTCAATGGAAACCATTCATAAAGCTTTGGATCGAATAGAAAGAGGGTTGACTAAGTTACAATCTACTATGGGTTAAAGTGAATCTGTCTATAGGTCGATAAATTATTGGTAGTATTGTGTGTTCTGGAACGATTTTTGTACTTTATTAAAAGACTGGAAATCGGTTCACGAAACCGATAGCTCACTGTTTCTCAGTGAGTCAAATTGATACACTAATAATTTTTCGGGAGAAGCGACCTATGGGCAGTTTGGGATTAAGCGAGAATGTGCAGATTGGGGAACGTCGTTTTTATGTGCAATCCCTCTTTCAGCCAGAAGGGAAAAAGATTATTTCCCAGATTTTTGAAAATGGTAGTTTGCTGGATACTCGGGAACAAAGCATTGACGCCAGCGTCGAGGAGACAGAATACCGTACCTTATTGGAACAGTTCCATCGTCAGGTAGTAACTGAACTTGATCTTCTCTTTTACATTCACAAGAAGGTAAAAAAAGCACTCCATGCTCCTTCGTCCAACAAACTGGGTTTAATCTTTCTGAAAAAAAATTTGGTTCCTGAGGCTATTGATAGCTTTTTAGATGCTATTGCCATCGACGACAAATTTATTGATGCCTACAAGAATTTAGGGATAGCTTATTTGCGTGCTGGTTGGCAAGACGATGCTGTCCAAATTTTGACCAAGGCGGTACAACTGGCACCGGAGTTTCCTGATTTACATAATTATCTCGGCTTAGCCTACTTACGGAGCGGAAACTATGCTGAAGCGATCCACGAGGTGGAAGAAGCCATTTGCATCAACGAAAATTACAGTGAAGCTCATTTTACTCTTGGATTAATTTATCTTACCAGTATAGTTAAGGCTCCGCAGGAAGATAGCCTGTTACCACTATCGGTGCGAGAAAAAAAGGCGCTGTTTCATTTACGGAAGTCTATTGATCTCAATCCTCATCTGGAGAGTTCTGATTACCGCCAGGCGCTAAAAGAATTTCAGAATTCCAATTTTAGTCAGTCTTTAGACCTACTTAATCGTTGTCACCAAAACGGAATCGAATTTGAGTCTCTTTATGAGCATGAGTTCTACTTGAATTTCATGTTTGGCGGTAAAAGTAAGGACGAACGTAGCATTAATGACTACATCTACAAATTGCAGGAACAGATGAAGAAGTATTCCAATTATCCTGATTTGCACAATCATTTGGGAGTGGCTTATCTGATTCAGTGCCGCAATCTTTTTCTCAAGGCACTCCAGGAGTTTCGTCAAGCATTGAAGATTAATCCCCGGTACAAGCAAGCGCAGAAAAATCTCAAACTGGCAGAAAATGAGGGTAAAGGGTTGTTGATTTTATTGCGGGCGTTGTTGAAATAGAAAAACTTCGGCGGGAGGGGCCCGTGGCAGAAAAAACTTGGGAGGGATATTGGTTTCGGGACTGTATCAAAAGTTAATGATTTAAGATAACAGCAAAGAACACAACGGGAGCACAAAACACGCAACATTTTTATAAATCGATAATTAGCCCTTTGCGATCCTTGCGCCTGCGTGGCGAACTTTGCGGTTAAAAATGCCTTTTGATACAGCCTCAGTACGGATAGGTAACCAATAAATTGGGTTATCAGATCCCGCCTCTCGTGGGGAAAGCATAGTCCAATTCATTGGACTTTCTATACATAGCGTGGAAATTAATTTCCACGCGGGTTTTCTCGAAAGCAAAAAATCGATGAAGAGAAATAAAATGGAGAACGTGAAGAAGGAGCAACCAATTAAAATCTCAGTCCAAATTCTGCCGTTTGGGCAGATGAGATTGAATTATTTCTCGAGTGGTAAAAAGATTGAGACCAAAGAGCGTTTTCCTGTATATATTGAACCGCCCACAACGAACATAGAGAGGATAGAGATTTTATATGGAGAAGAAAGAGGATACAAAATTCCTGAAACTACGGCAGGAGAGGCGTAAGCTACGTTGTTATTTCTGATAATAGAACATATTTAGTTCAGCGATGCTTCGTCCAAATTCAGTCTGATGTCTGGACCTCAGGCACCCTTAGAACATAATATTGTAAATTCAATAGCCCTGTCTTTACTTGCCCTTAGCAGGGTAAGGCCACACAGGACGGACGTGGCTGAGATTCATTTGCAGCAACTCAGGAATGATAAGATGAAAAACATAATAAGAATAGCTTTAGCAATTGTTTGTATTTTTTGTTTCAGTAGCCTTTCTGCCTCCGGGGCTACAATTGACAGTTTATCGGTAAAGCCGGTTAATCCTGAAGCCGAGGCGATTACTATCTACGAAGTAAGCTTTGTGCTTTCCGATACTCTACCCTCGGATGCTGTGATAACGGTGACTTTCCCTGATGGGTTCGACCTGTCAAGGGTAAAATTGGCCGGGTCTTCCACGATCAATGGGGGATTTAAAGTTTCGGTAGATGGCCAGAGGGTGGCGATCAAAAGGTCTGGATTAGGAAGGCCAATTTTACCTGGAGAGAATGTGGAGGTGAAATTTGCCAATGTGAGGAATGCACCACCAGGCAGTTATGAGATTTCTGTGACGATTTTGGACCAAACTGGGGAGTTGCTGAGAACAGAGAAAAAATCAGCAATAATAATTTTTCCATGATCTTGTTTGCTTATCGAAATTTTAAATTGGATAAACAAAAAGTATCCCAAGATTAACTTAGGTTGTTTTATGAAATTAAATATGGGTAGTCGCTCATTTCTGCAAACACTTTCCTGGATTTTGTTTGTTACTATTTTATTGGTTTTATTGGTTCCTATTACTGCGTCAGCCATTTCAAATATTAGTGTTCAGCCAGATAATAGTACTGTTGGAGAACAATCTATTTATACGGTTACCTTTACCACAGGTGCAGTATGGCCTGCTGATGGCAAATTA
>MZGM01000132.1 GCA_002085035.1 Candidatus Zhuqueibacterota bacterium 4484_219 | reverse complement strand
AAAAAAGTTTAAATAGACTATGAAGGAGAGTTATTTGGAAACCTCAATTGATCGTATTCTTAAAGATTTAAACGAAGAGCAACTTGCTGCGGTAACGCATGGAGAAGGGCCTTTGCTCATAGTGGCTGGGGCGGGTACAGGCAAAACCAGAGTTATTACTCAACGTATTGCCTACCTTATTGCCAGCAAGAAAGCGAAGCCAGAGGAAATTCTGGCTCTTACCTTCACCGACAAAGCTGCTGAAGAGATGATAGAGCGCGTGGATATGCTGGTACCCTATGGCTATGCCAATGTTCGGATTAGTACTTTCCACGCTTTTGGCGATCATCTGTTGCGCGAATACGCTCTGGAACTGGGGCTTACTCCAGACATCAAGGTTCTCTCTCCTGCCGAACAAGTTATTTTTTTCCGAGAGCATCTGTTCGATTTTCCACTCCACTTTTATCGTCCCCTGGGCGATCCCACCAAATTCATCCAGGCGATGCTTACCTTGTTCAGCCGAGCCAAAGATGAGGACATCAGTCCTGAAGAGTATCTCCAATATGCTGAAAACCTAAAAAGCCAGGCGCAATTACATCCTGATAACGAAGAGCTACAGGAAGAAGCTCAAAAACAAGAGGAAATCGCCAGAACTTTCCAACTTTACCAACAAATGATGGCCAAAGAAGGGAAAATTGATTTTGGTGATCAGGTTGCATTAGTATTGCGACTGTTTCGCCAACGTCCCACTGTGCTCAAAAAAGTACAAGATCAATTTAAATACATTCTCGTGGATGAATTTCAGGATACTAACTACGCTCAATTTCAACTTCTAAAGCTTTTGGCTGCTGCTCATCACAATATTACCGTGGTAGGGGACGATGATCAATCAATCTACAAATTTCGTGGTGCCGCCATTAGTAATATTCTCCATTTCATGGACACTTACCCTGATGCCAAACAAATCGTGTTGGTGAAAAATTACCGCTCCACTCAAGAAATTCTCGATACTGCCTATCAGCTGATTCTTCACAATAATCCAGACCGGCTGGAAGTCAAAAATCAGATTGACAAACGACTGATAGCCATGCGGGATAGCTCAACAGGCGAAAACCCCACAGTACATCATCTCCATTTTGATCAACATACTACCGAGGCTGATAGCGTAGCCGAGACAATTGAGAAAAAGGTAAAAAACGGTAAGTATTGCTATCGCGATTTTGCCATTTTGGTACGTACTAATAATGACGCTGATCCATTTTTGCGCTCTTTGAACATGAGAAGTATTCCATGGTCTTTTTCGGGCAATCGCGGCCTGTACCACCAACCAGAAGTACTTTTGCTAATATCTTTTTTGCGCTCTCTATCTAATTTTGCCGAATCTACCCATCTCTACCATCTGGCTAGTTCCGAAATTTATCATCTAACAATGGCCGAACTGGTACGTTGCATGAACCTGGCACAACGCAAGAATCTAACGCTGTACGATGTGTTTGAGCATCTTGACGAAATACCGGAGTTATCTGAACTTTCAGGTGAAAGTAAAGCGACCATCAAAAAAATTGTGGACGACATTCAGCACTACCTTGGGCTCAGCCGGGAAAATCCGACTGGTGTGGTACTGTATGAATTCTTGACCAGAAGTGGCTATCTCAAACGTTTAGTCGGAACACATGCCGAACTGAAGATCAAAAATATTGCACGTTTCTTTAATATTGTTCGTAACTTTGGGGAAGTGGCTCAACACGACCGCGTGCAGCACTTTGTTGAATATTTGGATTTGCTCATTGAAGCTGGTGACGACCCCGCCAGTGCCGAGGCCGACCCCGATGTTGATGCAGTCCAGGTACTTACCGTACACAAAGCTAAGGGCCTAGAATTCCCCATCGTCTTCCTGGTGGGATTGGTACAAAACAAATTTCCTCACAGTCGTAGGAAAGAACCGTTAGAACTCCCCGAAGCTCTGATTAAGGACATTCTTCCCTCCGGCGATTTTCATCTGCAAGAAGAGCGGCGTCTGTTTTACGTAGGAATGACCCGAGCACAAAACGAGCTCTATCTCACCAGCGCTCGCGATTACGGCACAGCTCGCTCGCGCAAGATTAGCCAATTTGTACTGGAAGCTTTGGATAAACCCCGTGCCGACACCGAGTATACCCATACCTCAGCTTTAGAGACTATTGAACAACACGCCCCCCCACCAGAAGGGTTACAAGATAGTCTTGCCCCCATTCCGGACGATGAAATCATCTCCCTTAGCTTCTTCAAAATCGATGACTATTTGACCTGTCCTTTGAAATACAAGTATGTACACATCCTGCGAGTACCTATTTTACCCCATCATACAGTGATCTACGGCAAAGCACTGCACGATGCAATCGGGGAATACTACCGCCGTAAAACCAGAGGATATCCGGTAACACTGGATGATCTCTACCAGGTATTCGAGAATTCCTGGATGAGCGAGGGTTTTTTATCCCGAGAACATGAGGAAATGCGCCTTCGGGCCGGCAAAGAGGCCCTGGCAAGATTCTTCGCCAATGAGGAAGCCAACGGAATCATGCCCCTGTATGTAGAGAAAGAATTTAGTTTTTTCATTGGAAAAAATCGTATTATTGGCCGTTGGGATCGTGTAGACCAGCGCGATAATGACATTGTCATCGTCGATTTCAAATCCTCGGAGATTCGCGATCAGAAAACTGCAGACCGCCGTGCCAAAGAAAGCTTACAGTTAATTATTTACGCCATGGCCTACCAACACCAATTCGGCTTGTTGCCATCTTATGTAGAATTGCATTTCCTGGAAACAGGACTGGTGGGCACCTATCGAGTAAATCAAAAAGACCTGGAAAAAGCAATCGAACAAATTCACCTGGCTGCCACTGGAATTCGCCAGCGGAACTATACTGCCAAACCAAACTACATGGCCTGTAAATACTGCGCCTATTCCAATATCTGCCCCAGTTCGGCAGGCTAATTGTTTCAGGCTCTGAACCCCTACGACATCTTCCAGAAAGGATGAAGACAAAAATGAATAAACTGCACAGATACTGGGGACTTTTTATTCTCATCAGCCTTATTGCTTTAGGAATAATTATTGGAATTACCATCACCAAAGAAACCTGGACGCGACTCAATCAGTTTTCTCTCAATTACTTGTTAATAATGGTGATCAGCGTAATACTACGTTGGTTTTTTGATGGGCTAAGTTTGCGATCTTTGATAAATGGAAATTCCTCATTGAAAATAGGACTTTGGAAAGCAACAAAGATGAGACTCCAGTGCACCTTCGTAGCAGTCATACTTCCTGTTGTATTGGGCTCAACAGCTTTTCAGGTTTATCTTTTACATAAAGAAAAAGTCTCTACAGGGGAAAGTGTTGCCATTACTTCTATCCGAGCCATATTACCCATACTCATATTTGTACTTCTGGTACCACTGTTTTGGGCATTGGGATTCCAAAATGGAACTAAGCCCGTTTTTGTCAAACTTATCCGATTGGCTTCTACTCCATTGGTTATCTCCTTGGCTGCTTTTACTATTGCTGTTGTTTTTCCGAATTGGATAAAAAAAGCGCTCTCTGGAATAACGAACCTCATCCGCAAAATTGGTTGGCTAAAATTTAAAAATCTTGAAAAAGTTGAACATTGGCTTAATAATGAAGTTGATGAACTGCACACTGCTCTCACCGCTTATTGGCGAAAAGGTAAATGGTCACTTACCCTGGCAACATTCTGGTGTGTTCTTTTTCTACTAATGGAATTCAGCATTGCAATCCTAATATTGGCAGGTTTTGGGATACATCTCCAATTAATCAAAGCCTTTGGAATTCAATTTTTACTCAAAGCCTTTCTCTACCTGGCCCCTACTCCCGGGGGTAGTGGAATTAACGAATTTAGCTATTTGGGATTTTTTGGCATGTATGCCCCCAAATATCTACTGGGTGTAGCTGTATTGATGTGGAGATTTTTTGCCTACTACATTTCAGTTATTGCTGGTGGAATCACAATGCTCAAAGACCACAGAATGAGCCAAATCGATAGCATCAGTCCTATCTAAATCTCAGGCGAGAAATTTTGACCCCCAAAGTCCACAAAACTCTCCCCAACCAAGAAAGTCGCAAAGTACTCGAAAATTATCTGGTACCATACAAAAATCACTGATCACCTCTCAAAGCGCCCGGTGACTCGCTCCGCTCGACAATGAGGGCCTGGAAGTGATTCTTGTGATTAGTTTCACCACGTTAGGCGAAACCAACTTAGAACCTACCAAATCGAAAATAACTATTGACAGAGGGCAAAATTTTTATTATATTTTGTTCTGACTGACCAGTCAGTCAGAACATTCACCTTCAGCTATTAGAAAAGCAACTACAACAGGGAATGGAGCAAGGGTTGTTAAAAAAGATAAACCCTGGCAGCGCTGCTCAGGCTTTACTCGGTATGACTAATGCACTAATCTACAAATGGTTAATGTCAAATGAAGATTATTCCCTACAAAAAGAAGCAGATGTTATTATGGAAATCTTCTTCAAGGGAATTTTAATTGAATCATAAGCTGAAAAATCAACTTACTCCAAGACTCTAAAAACTACCAAGGAGGTAGACAGTGAAAAAGATAATAATTCTCCCTTTGCTGGTAATGAGTCTCACTGCATCACCCAGCTATTCCCAACAATTGCCCTTCAAATACGGGCTATCTGCCCAAGCAGGAACCTGGTTATCAACTAACGGACGATACAATGCCGACTACAAGCTGCGTGATCTTGTGGACCCGGGAACTGCAATTGGCATGGGATTTTCAATCATAGTGAATCGTCACTATTCGGTGGAAATGCAACTGACAACAGCCTGGTTAAACTATCAAGAAAACAAGCGCCCCCTGTCAGGTGATATTCCAGCTTTTTCTGTTTCTTCCTTGCTATTCCACAACCGTTACTATTTATTAGCTCGCAAAATCAGTCCTTATCTCAGCGCTGGAGTGGGAATTTACTACTGGCGCTTCACTGAAGATGGCGCTTTCGGAAAAGCACAAAAATTCGAAGGTGAAGAATTGGAAAAAATGAGCATTGGCGGCAACGCCGGTGTGGGCATTCGGATTTGTCTGATGCCTCGTTTGGCTTTGATTGGTGAGGTTCAATATCACTATATTCTCTCAAAAGATGAGTTTTTCTTCGGTCAGGAATTTTCCGAACAGGGGCTGACTTCATACCAGGGTGGATTACGAATCTATTTTAATTCAATTTTTTAGTTGCAACATATCCAATTTTTTCTCAGTGCTTAAACCCGGGAGGTAACCAGTGAAGATGAACAAATATTATCGATCAAAAATTGCAGCCGTGTTGGTTTTTATCATCTGTGGTTGTGGATTTATGCATTCAAGCCTGTGGGCTCAGTCCGATTTTTCTATTCAGCCAGAACATGGCAAATCATACTCAGATACTCTGACATTAGATTTAGCTACCAGCATCAAAATTGCTTTACAGCGAAATCACGGTTTGGCTATTGCCAAAGCGAAAAAACAAGAGGCTGAGGCTAAAGTTGGCGACACTCGCACTAACTTGTTGCCCAAGGTATCTACTTCTTTTAGTTATACCCGACTGGATGTTGCTCCCTTCTTTCCTACCTCACGTTTTGCTCAACTGATGGGTGGGGGCAGGGTACCATCAGGCCTACCTTCTGGCATAATGCCGAAAATCATCACTATCGGCGATGCGAATAACTATGCGTTAGGGCTGTCAATTCAACAACCTATTTTTACCGGGGGACGAATTTGGCGCGGCTACCGGATTGCCGAATACGCCGCTACGGCTGCCGCGGAAAACTGCCAGCGCGCCCGCAATGACTTAATTACCGAGGTACAACAGGCATATCTGGGAGTACTCAAAGTACAGGAATATGAAAAAGTAGCCGCTGAGGCAGTAAAGCAGATGCAAGCGCACCTACAAGATTTACAGAACATGTATGATGTGGGAATGGTCACTGAGAACGACTTATTACGAACCAAAGTAGCGTTATCCAATACTAAGCTGGGGCTCATCAAAGCGCGAAACGGTGTCCGCTTAGCCAAAGTAGCATTTTGTAGCAAGATTGGTTTACCATTAGAACAGCCGATCAGGCTAACGGAAAAGTTGCAAATCATAGACTTACCACCAATCAACCTCGAAGATGCAATCCGGAAGGCATTAGAGAATCGTCCAGAGATAAAAGCAATGCACAACAACATCAAAATAGCTCGTACAGCAGTAGCTATCAGTAAAGCTGCCTATTACCCCAGCATTTTTCTGGCAGCTAATTATAGTTATCGCCGTCCTGACCGCCAGTACAATCCTAAATTTTACACCACCTGGACTATCTCGCTCGTCGCCCAACTCAACCTATTTGATTGGGGACAAACCGCTTTCCAAATTGAACAGGCTCAAAGTCAACTCCAACAAACCGAGCACGCCATGAAACAATTGCAGGATGGAATCGTCTTACAGATCACTCAAACATATCTAAGTCTTTTGGAAGCTAAAGAAAAAGTGGAAACTACTAAGATCAATATTCAACAGGCTCAAGAAAACTATCGGGTAACAAATGAAAAATTCAAACAGGGTTTGGTTAGCAACACTGAACTTCTGGATGCCAACACCCTATTGACTCAAGCAAAAACAGAATACATCAATGCTTTAGCCGACTACCGCATAGCTTATGCAAACTTAATGCACGCCATCGGCGATGTAAAATATTAATGAAGTAAACTTTTTACCAGAAATAAGGAGAAACCGAATGCAAAGAAATATCATCACCGGCTTTGGATTGACTATACTTCTAATAGCAGGATTGTGGGGGTGTAGCAACAAATCCAAACAGGAAACTGGTGAAACGGCAACTGTACCGGTAAAGATTACTAAAGTTCAAAGAGGTAACATAACTGAATCTTATTCCTTTACT
>MZGM01000131.1 GCA_002085035.1 Candidatus Zhuqueibacterota bacterium 4484_219 | reverse complement strand
TTTTGAAACTTGGGAGCGAATCTTAAAGGACTTTCCCAGGCAGCCACCAGTTTACCGCTTGGTGGCGAATACGATGTTCGCCAATCGTTTGTATGATCGGGGAATAAAAGTCTATTTACGAGCGCGCAAGATGTTGGGAGATGAAAATGTTTTTGCAACAGAGTTGGCTCGTCTTTACACCTTGCGGCAAAGTTACCGAAAAGCTACAAGGGAATACCTCCGCTTTCTTGGCCAAAATCCTACTCAGTTGAAATACGTGGAGCGACGGTTGGCAAGCTTCCCTGCTGAAAGCCAGGTCTATCACGACGTGATTAGTGAGATTAAGAAATGGACACATGAACATCCTAACACTTTAGTATTTCGTAAGTTGCTTATTAGTTACTATCTGTGCTATTCCAACTATCGAGAGGCTTTACGAGAAGTTATTGAATTGGAACGTTTGGGCAAACTAACTGACAGCAAAATTTTGTCCGGCGAAGAGCTTTTTAAATTTGCTCAGAATTGTTACAAGGAGGGTGCTTATGAGTTTGCGATTCAGGCTCTTAACCAAATTCTGGAAAACTATCCCCAATTTCCCCGAATTGGGGAGGCACGGGTAAAACTGGCAAATATTTACCTTAAGCAGAATAAGCTCAAAGAGTCGCTCGCTTGCTTCGAGACAATTGCCCGAGATTATCCTGAAACTCGGTGGGCGTTGCAGGCTTATTTGACCATTGGTACAATCGCTCTGGAGTATTTTTTCGACCTGAATCGGGCAATTAGCAACTTTCAACAAGTGTTGAAACAATTTCCTCATCACGATGAACGGTTTGAGGCGTTATTTAAGCTGGGTGATTGTTGGGTGGCCAAGAACAATTTGGATCAGGCAGAAAAATACTATCGGCAGGCTTTGAATGCTTCAGTGAGAGATCCTAAATCGCAGACCGATATTCGGGATCGAGCTCGATTAAAACTTGCAGAATTAGAATTTTATCGAGGGAATTTCGACAGAGCCAGGAAATACCTGGAGAAAATCGTTTCTCCTGGTGGAGAGCTTGACAAACCTTACGTAAACGATGCCTTGGAACTCTTTTTGTTGATTAACAATCAGGAGAACCCTGAAGCATTACGGCTTTTTGCCTTGGCTGAGCAACGAGAACGTGAGCGTAAATACGCTAAAGCTGAAAAGTTATTGCGGAAAATAATACAGAAATACCCCTCGACGAACCTGACTAAACAGGCCTTGTTTCGACTTGGAAAAATCAAAGAACTGCAGGCAAATTACTCCGATGCCATCTCCATCTATCGGGATTTGGTAACAAGTGATTCTCTGGGTACCTTAGGCGATTTGGCATTGAATCGAATTGGACAGATTTACGAACAACGCTTCCAGGATTTCGCTAAAGCAAAAATCGCCTACGAAGAAGTTCTAATTAAGTATCCGGATAGTTTGTTAGCTGAGGAAATCCGCAAGAAAATTCGCAATCTGGAGGGACGGTAATGAGAGTTATTCACCGAGTTATTTTTCTTGTTTTGAGCTTTTTAATCTTTACCGGCTCAGCAAGAGCTCAGAAGATTCTAATCTACATGGACCTTCAGCAGACTGATCATCTCAAAGCCTATGGGGTGGCGTATTGGACACTTGATCGGGGCGTAAACGTGGAGTGGTTGCTTAACTACCGAGGTGGATCTTTTCTTATGGATTACCACCCGGAGATCGAACGTGAGTGTCGCTTGCGAGGTGTTGCTTATTCTATTGTCAACGGCAATGAGATTGCCCAAATATATGCTACCATCGAAAAGGAAAATATGGAAACAGTACTGCTGGAAAAAGCACCAGCTATTGCCGTTTATGCGCCCCCGAATAAACAGCCCTGGGATGATGCTGTCATGTTAGTACTCAACTATGCAGAGATTCCCTTTACCCAGCTCTGGGATGAAGAAGTAATGAATGGTGAATTGGAAAAGTATGATTGGCTGCATTTGCATCATGAAGATTTCACTGGCCAATATGGTAAATTTTATGCGAACTATCGCAATGCACCTTGGTACATTAATGAGGTACGGGTCAATGAAGCCATGGCCAGACGTCTGGGCTTCAAAAAAGTCTCTGAAGAAAAAAAGATGATTGCTCGTTTGATCAAAGAATATGTTCTGAGAGGTGGTTTTCTGTTTGCCATGTGTTCAGCTACCGATACCATCGATATAGCTTTGGCCGCAGAAAACACCGATATTGTACCTGAAGTTTTTGACGGTGACCCTGTCGATCCTAATTGTCAGCAAAAGCTTGATTTTACCAAAACCTTTGCTTTCCAGAATTTTAAATTGGAATTAAATCCACTGGTGTATGAATTTTCCGATATCGATATTCCCCCCAGTTATGTTGCTCCATTGCGAGGTGCAGAAGCTGATTACTTTACTTTGTTTGAATTCTCTGCTAAATATGACCCTGTACCAACCATGCTTACCCAGGATCACGTCAACGTAATTAAAGGTTTCATGGGTCAGACCACTGCTTTCCGACGGAGCAAGATTAAGAAATCTGTGGTAATTATGGGAGAAGTGGAGGGTACTGAAGAAGTTAAATATATTCATGGCAATCTTGGCAAAGGTACCTTCACCTTTTTAGGGGGACACGATCCGGAGGATTACACTCACATGATAGGGGACCCTCCCACAAATTTAGCTTTGCATAAAAATTCACCTGGCTACCGTTTGATATTGAATAACATTCTTTTCCCCGCTGCTAAAAAGAAGAAGCTGAAAACATAGACTTCTGCAAAATGCAAAATTGGTAGCCGCAGGCCTCAGCCTGCGAGTCATAATTTCTATATTTATAGTACCTTACGCAACCTAAAGGTTGCGGCTACCATTCATTTAAGACGTAAATTGTCTATTTTGCAGAACTCTAGGTGAAAACATAGTAAGGAGGATATTGATGTTTAAAGAGTTTTCGTTGAGCACTCGTTCCCGGACAGAGTTCATTTCTATTGATCATTTTTTGGAAGAAGTTGTCCGCTCAAGCGGAGTGCAAAATGGTGTTTGTTACATTTTTGTGCCCCATACTACTGCCGCAGTTACAATCAACGAGAATGCCGATCCCAATGTAGTGCGGGATATTTTAGCCAAAACCGAAGAACTTATTCCGGCTAACGATCGTTATCGGCACATGGAGGGGAATGCCGATGCTCATATTAAAGCCAGTTTTTTGGGAGCCTCAGAGGTGGTGTTTATTCGTGATGGACGATTAATGCTTGGTACCTGGCAGTCAGTGTTTTTCTGCGAGTTCGATGGCCCTCGCTCCCGACGTGTTTGGATCCAGGTGTTAAAAAATGAGTAGGCTAACTAATGAAACTGCATGAGTTAGGAGAATTTGGATTAATCAATCGATTGCGTCGCTATGCTGTTGTCGATCCTGATCAGGTAGTAGTTGGTGTTGGAGATGATGCTGCTGTGCTGCGAGCACCAAGTTCCAAATTGATGCTCTTAACCACCGATACCCTGATAGAACATGCAGATTTCGAGCTTGATTTTTGCGATTTTTTCTCACTTGGTTGGAAGGCGTTAGCAATTAATCTCAGTGATGTGGCTGCCATGGGAGGAATACCCCGGGCTGCTGTAATTAATCTTTTTCTGCCTCCCACATTAGAAGTTGAAGATGTGGACAAGATTTATCAAGGGTTGCAGTCCATAGCCGAGGAATATCATCTCTCATTAGTAGGGGGCGATATGACCTTCTCTCAACAGTTGGGCATTTCTATTGCAGTAACGGGAGAAACATGCTCGGAGCGGTATGTACTTCGTTCTGGGGCGTGTGTAGGCGATGTGATTGCTGTCACTGGGGATTTGGGTGCCGCAGCAGTGGGATTACGGATTTTGCAGTCTGGTGTGGAAACTACCGAAAGGTGGGAGGTTTACCCAGTGGCTCGCTTCTGGCGTCCCCAACCACGACTGCATCAGGCGCAAGTTTTACAACAGAAACTTTCTCTTCATAGCCTGATAGATGTTAGTGACGGGCTTGCCTCGGATATGTTAAAATTGTGTCAGGCCAGTAATGTCGGTTGTCAGTTAGAAGTGGGAAAACTTCCCTTTCACCCCCATACTGACTATTGGGCAGGAAAGCTCGGCATAGCACTGGAGGAAGTGATGTTGCAAGGTGGCGAAGACTTTGAGCTTTTGTTTACTTTTCCTGCAGATGAGCAAAAGATTCTTGCTGATCTTAATATCTCTGTGACAGTTATTGGCAAGATTATTCCGCCACAACAAGGCTGTTGGCAGGTTTATAAAGATGGTAAAAAAATCTCATTAGAAAATCGTGGCTATGATCACTTCCGCGCACAATCGTAAGTTTCCGCTGCCCCGAATTCTGATTACTCTTGGCGATTACAATGGTGTAGGCCCGGAGGTGGTGGTCAAAGCATTAAGGCAGCTTAAGTGGGAGGGACGTTTTGTCCCAATTGTCGTTGGAAATGCCGAAGTGTGGGATTTTTATGTAAGCCAGTTGGGGCTGCACGCTCCTGCCCCAATTTGCAAAAACACGCTTTGGGCGGCGGGTTATCATTATCCCGGGCAGACAGAATTTTTGGCTGATAAAATGGATGCATCAAGCTTCGCTATGATGCTAATTGCTGGCAAATTTCGTGTGGGTTTTGTTACCACTCACTATCCCTTGCGGGAAATTGCTTCCCTACTTGTTCCCCAGTTAATTTCAGAAAAAGTTGAAGTTGTATGGCGGGAGTTGAAACAAAGATTTAAAATCTGCGACCCCACAATTGCTATTGCAGCACTAAATCCCCATGCTGGCGAAGGCGGGGAATTAGGTAGAGAGGAAGTAGAGGTTATTCAGCCCACTGTGGACAGGTTACGGCAAAAGGGAATCAATATTCAGGGTCCATTTCCTGCTGATTCTTTATTTGCCAATATTGAGCAGAAAAACTTTGATGTTTACATGGCTTTGTACCATGATCAGGGGATGATTCCTATTAAGATGTACAGCTTCGGCAAAGCTGTCAATTACACTGCGGGTTTGCCGATTCCCAGGACATCTCCGGATCATGGTACCGCCTTTGACATTGCTGGTAAAAATGAAGCTGACGAAAGCAGTATGGTGGAGGCGATTAATCTTGCTGTACAATTGGCTGAGGAAGGATATCCGCGAAGCTGAGCCGTATTCACAGTTGGCACGTATTTATGATTTCGTAATGCGGCATGTAGATTACGAAAGGTGGGCTGATTACCTCCAGCGTATTTTTGCAAAATTGGATTTTTCGCCGGGTATGATTTTGGATATCGGTTGTGGTACAGGAAATTTAATGGCTGCCTTAATGCGGAAAGGCTACAGCGTTTGTGGCTTTGATATTTCACTAGCTATGGTAGCAATTGCACGACAAAAACTAGAGATGAAAAATATTCCTCTCTGGAGAGGAGACATGCGTCATCTTGCGGTACGCTCGGGATTGCAATGTGTTATCTGTCTTTATGATAGTATTAATTATCTTCTTCAACTTGAGGAGGTTGCTGAGACGATTCGCCAAGTGTACCAAGTTGTGGAACAGAATGGAGTTTTTATTTTTGACATCTGTACCGAGAGAAACTCCATGGAAAATTTTGCTAACTATTTTGAGCAGGAGAAACAAGGTGACCTTTCCTACATGCGCCGAAGTCACTACGATCGCAAGGCCAGGATTCAATACACTGAATTCGATATTTCGTTTAAAAAAGAAAAAGTTACTTTTCACGAGGTTCATCGGCAGCGTATCTACCCAACCGAAGAAATTTTGGCACTGATAGAGCAATCACCATGGAATCTGCTCTATGCCTTTAGTAATTTTAGCTTTGAACCAGCAAATAAAAAGTCTAATCGGATTCATTTTGTTTTGCAAAAGCTGAGACCATGAAAGCAATATTGAAATTGTTTAATGTTAGTTTCCAGTATCCTAACGGAGATGGTTTAAGACGAATCAATTTGACAGTCAACAACGGCGAATTTGTGTTTTTGGTAGGGCCTTCTGGAGCCGGCAAGACCACTTTGCTCAAATTGATTTACCTGGCAGAATTCCCTCAAGAAGGACACATCTTGTTAAATGAATTTAATTCGCTCTGGATTCGCAAAAAGGATATTCCTTTCTTACGGCGTAAGATAGGGGTAGTATTTCAAGATTTCAAGTTGTTACGCGATCGCAATGTATTTGACAATGTGGCGTTTGCGTTGGAGGTTACCGGGGCGCGACGTCGAAGGATCAAGCGGAGAGTTCTGGAGGTGCTAAAGGATGTGGGCTTGAGCCATAAGCGTCTGAAAATGCCCGACGAACTCTCTGGTGGCGAACAGCAGCGCGTGGCCAT
>MZGM01000130.1 GCA_002085035.1 Candidatus Zhuqueibacterota bacterium 4484_219 | reverse complement strand
AGGTAAAAATCTCATCAAGATAAATATTAGCCAATTTGTAATCCTTTTCAGCAGCAGCCGATTCAGCAAAATTCTTTAGCTCAACAATCTCTTCGATAAGACCAGGCCGATCAATGTAAGATAGTATCATCAACAGCCGTAGCCGTTTCACCTGGTAAATAGTTTCTTCTATCGCTGAGGTCGTGTCTACAGGCAGAAACTCATTTCTTTGCCTTTTCTGTTCCGGGATAAAGGGATTTCCTGCACCGACAAAACTGCTCGTAAAGGTGTAAATTAAAATAGGTAGTAGCCTTAAGACAAAAAAACCTCGCCAATTTGAAACCCGAGGTTTATCAAAATCATCATGTTTTTGAAATGTCAATTTCATTCAGAATTCGTGTGCAAGCTATTTTGCATTTTTTGCAGCAGTTGAGAAGCGATTTGAATGCTATCCCACGCTATATGCCACTGCCGATTTGCCATCGAAGTTTTTGCGGTTTGCAACATCTGCTGGGCCAGTCGAGACAAATACTCCAATTGCGATTGCTGACTTTGCTGTAAAGCCAAATTAACCTTTTCCAACTGTTGCTCAAGTGTCGAAATCTTCTCTGCTAAAAATTCAGCCGAATGGCTTTCTTCGCCTTGCTTTGATAGCATAGATTGCAACGAATAGCTCATGCGGGCAGCTACCAACAATTCTACTGTTGCCAGGCGGTAATTACCTTTGTCAAAAGCCCGTTGACTGAATTGCAGGTGATTCTGAGCAATACGATAGTAAAGATTAATCTCTTTATCGTCGGTTGTAGTCGCTTGATTGCGTAAAGACTCCAGCAGATGGCGAACTGCAGCGATTTCATCCTCCAAACGTTTGTCAAAACCCTGTTGAGAAATTTCTCCAATCTGAGTACTTCGATGTAATAAACGACGAGCTACTTGTGCTTTTTTTGCAGCTTGAGAATATTTACGATTCTGAAATGCTATTTCAGCATCGCGGTACACTTGTTCAGCTTTTTTGTAAATCCTGCTAACAGATGGGGACAAATCCTTTCCTCCAGCTTGCAACAATTCCCTGGTAAGCTGTAGTTCATTTGCTGCTATTTGTTGCATATTCTGTTCAGCTTTTTCTACCATGCTAATTATCCTAAGCAGCAAACGAGTTGCCCAGCGGTAGTGATTAATAGCACCTTTAATATCATTACGAGCAAGAGACCTTTCTGCTTTCTGCTGTTGAGCAAGCGCTTGACGAAGCAGATCTCTTTCCACTACATCACGTTTCCCATCCAGCAATCTTTGAGCTTTTTGTAGTAAATCCTTAAAATTTGCTTTTTCTTCATCCAGTGTTGACGTAAGGGCAGTTGGATGTCCTTTTAGTATCGTTTGAGTTTTCTGAACCAAAAAAATTGCTACTCGAAACAGCTCGACTGCTTTGCGATAGTTTTGGTTCTTATATGCTGTAATTGCTAACTTACGATTATCTTTAGCCTTATGTAACAATCGTTCTGCTTAAACTCTAACTTTTGATCTAGCTGTTGAAGCCACTGTCTGGTATCGCGTGGAGACACTGGATGTTGAGCCCAACTCCAGACAGCCCAACTCAACATAAGTCCACCGATGGTTAAGCTTAAGAGCAATTTTATTTTTCGGCGTTTCATCATTATTAAGAATACACATTAAATTATCGCCAATAACCTTTGACCCAAATCCAACCACTGGGGGTCTTTTCCCAAAAACCATTCACCCATACTCGTCCAGGTGGAGCCTTTCGCCAATGACCAGCGACCCAAACATAGCGACGATGTCTATGGTCCCAACGCCAGTGGCCAGAAATCCAGACTGCACGTGGGTAAGGTGGCAATGGTTTGACTTCCACAATCAGGGGCGGTGGAGGCCGACGTACATAAACTGTATGGGCTGCACAAGCCCCCAGCAAAGCAAAGGTAATAACCACTAAAATGATCTTGAACAATCGCATCTTTTGTCCTATTAAATTAAATAGAAAATTCAATATTGTCAACCTTTAAATTTAGGAACAAGGGGGCTATCTGAATAGCCCACCTTGTTCCATCTTCTCATCTCCATTTCTTACCGCAACAAAGTCATCTTCTTTATTTGAGAAAAAACAACTCCTTTATCATTTTTCACTTCAATGCTTAAGAAGTAAACACCGGAGGGCACGCTCAGTCCTAAGTTATTCATCCCATTCCATTTAAGCGAATAGACTCCTGGTGCCTGTTTCTTCTCCAGTAGTAATTTTACCTCTTGACCCAAAAGATTGTAAATTTTCAACGAGACAATTCCCTGTTCCGAAATTTGATAGTGAATAGTGGTTTCAGGATTAAACGGGTTCGGGTAATTTTGGGAGAGCTCAAAGTGTGAAGGCGTAATATCTCCAGATGAAGGCTCTGAAACATCAGCGGTCTCATCAAAATCCATAGTGATATTTGCATCGGTTTCATCTTGGTTGTCTTGGAGTGAGACTGATAGTGAATCGCTGGTATTCGGATCATTGTCATTATCCTGAACGTAGCCATATGTCACAGCCACTAATTGATAATTACCAGCTGGCACTTCGGGGATTTCGTAATAGCCATCTTCATCACTAACAGCAAATCCTACCACTCCTTCGGACGAAGTTGCATAGACAAATACATTTCCCAGTGGTTGATTATTGTCTCGTGCCATAATTCGTCCTCGAATTCTGTATGGCCCGCGCCACTTTGGTCGCAGCATAAAGTCAATCCCAGTAGTAGTATTAGGCGATTCGACCCAAACCGGATCAGCACTTTTCCAATTATGTTTATTGTCATAGAACTGGCCAATGTAACCAGCGGCCCAGCACATCACAATGTATTTACCAGTGTGCAATCCACTTATTTTGTAATGGCCAAGCGGCCCGGTAACATCCCAATGAGGTATGCCGGTAGGTCGAATAGGTATTGCCATCACAAAAGCCCCTGTAATAGGCAGCATGGTTTTTTTATCCACCACAAATCCTGCAATAGCACCTTCATTGGCTGGCACAGGTGTTAAGCTAAAATCGATATCGCTCTTCACTTCCGGTGGTACAACTTCAACTGAATCTGCATGAATTACATCAGGCTCATTGTCGTAAAATTCCTTTTCATAGCCTTTTGCCACTGCCATTACATGGTAGGAACCAGCTACCAACCCAGCAATTTCATAAGTACCATCATCATTGGTTAATGCTCTCTTTTTATAGGGCCGCCCAATCAACTTAGCTACCACCAGCGCATGAGAAATTGGTTGATTGTCTAATTCATTGACCACAACCCCGGTAATGACACCACCCTTCAATAGGGTAAAGTTAATGTTTTCTATCTGCTCATTTAAGCCCACCTGCACTGGTTTAGCATCTGCTAATTTCTCTGCCTCTTCATAGAACTCTGGCAAATAATCTTTGGCTTTAGCCTTCAAGATGTAAGTTCCAGGACGCACATTTGGAATCAAATAGGTACCATCTTCATTGGTGGTAACACGATATGGCTCACGATAAGCCCTAACTGTATTGATAGCTGGAAAGGCAATAACCTCCGCTCCGGCAATTGGGGTATCGGTAATTTCCTCTGTGACGATTCCTGAGATTGTGCTCAGAGGCAAGAGACTGAAATCGATCCCAGTAGTATGTTGATTCTCCAATACTTCAACTAGATCAGCATCTCGAGGATCGGAAGCCTCCTGGTAAAATTCACGGGCAAAACCTTCGGCTGTAGCCGTAACAAAATACTTACCTTGCCGTACAGGAAGAACATAATTGCCCTCATCATCGGTCAACGTGGATGCTATAGGACGACAGTGGGTACAAACCGCGTACAATCGCCAAGCTGATACTCTGGCACGAGCTATTGGTAGACCAGTTTCCTCCGAAACCACCTGACCAACAATAGCACTGGCTATTTCCAGTGTCAGATCAATATCACCTACTGTATCTGGCTCAGTTACAGAAATATGAGTAGCATCTGCAAAATTAGTAACATCCTGATAATATTCCCTCTTGTAGCCAGCTTTACTTGCCGACACCACGTAAGTTCCTGTAGACAACCCTTGAATCAAGTAACTGCCGTCTTCATTGGAAAGTGCATGGAATTTAATCTTTCGATTTACCACAAGTTCGGCAGTTACATGAGCAGCACCAAGTGTATCGGTGGTATCGGCGTTGAAAATCATTCCGCTAATTGCTCCACCATGATTGAGATGAAAATCAATATCTTGTAAAGTATCACCTTCGGTAAGCTGTAAAGGAGTTGCCTCATTAAAATACCGCACGTCCTGATAGAATTCAGTAATGTAGCCTGCTTTTTGTGCCCTGACTACATAGAGACCTGGGATTAAATTATTTAAAAGGTAAGTACCATCGGCTTGCGATTGAGTACGTTGGACCCAATGAATCAAACCAATGCGATGTGCAGAGATAGTTGCATCAGCAATAGGCGATAGGTCATCTTCATCAGATACCATCCCGGCAATGGCACAATTAGGCTTGGGTCCCACAATAACTCGAGCAACGTCCTCTAACCGTTCGCCAAATATTCGGGCAGAGGCAATAACCTTACCATGACCCAGTTTCGTTCCAGCGGTGAAAAGTCCATTTTGATCAATTGTGCCCAGTTCCTCAGGGTCCACATTCCACTCAATTTTTACCTCAGGAAGAGGAACTCCTGTGGGCCCAACTACCTTCGCGGTAAACTGAAGTTGTTCACTAACACTCAATACAGCCAGCTTGGGCTGAATGATAAGCTTTACTGCTCTGTCGATCACTCCTACCTGAATTTCCGCTTCGCCTCGTAGAGTTCTGCCCATGAATTGCGCTGTAGCAATTACTTTTCCTTTACCAGGCTTGTTTCCAGCGATAAAAAAGCCATCGTCGGCAATATCTCCCAAAGTATCCGGATCTACACTCCATTGGATCTCCTCCACTGCTAAAGCCACACCGTCCAAACCAAAAAGTTGCACGTCAAACTTGACGCTCCCACCAGGTAGCACCTGTGCCTGTTCCGGAATTACAAGCAAAGCCTCGGATTGAGCATAGGATATCCCGGTCAAAGTCAAACAAAGTGCTACCAACAACATCCAACTAAATACTTTTCCTTTCATGACAATTCCTCCTCTAATTATTTGATGTTTAAGGGGAAGTATATTTCGAACTCCCCCAGTGTGATTTGTTATTCTACAATATAAGGGATTCCCCAGACGCGGGAATTGTAAGGCCTATCATCGGTGTAGATAGTATCATTGTCAATGGCATCTACAAAAGCATGAAAGATCCCTTTGCGATGATGCACTTTCCACACACCAGAATACAAACCGTCGCCAGCGACAAGATCAGGGTAGACGCCTTCATCATTAAAGGGAGTACGTGCTCGATGCATGCCTCTATCATTACGATACCGCAATAATACTGTAGTGCCAGGTTGTTCCGAATCCTCCTGGCTATTGAATACCGTAACGTACACAAAAACAGAATCGTCGGGTTCGAAAGTGGGGATCTCATCCAGATTGCGATAAAAAGTCAACGGATCAGTAATAGTCCACTTGTTACCTTTTTGGTCCTGGATGCTTACACTATCAAAGTCGATAGTACAAAGACCATCGGAAACTGCTTCACTGCCCGAGATTGCTCGCAGTCGCCATCTACGCTTGGAGTTCTCAGCATTTTCTATTTTGCGGAAAACAGCTCGTCGTAAGATGGTATTAGCCATCGGCTTGTTGTAAACAGAATCAGGAGTCAAAATCATAAATCTACCATCAAAAGAATACTTCACGGTAACAATAGCTAAACCGGGTTCCGGAAAATTAACTTGGAAAGCTTCCAGGCGGAAGTGCCCTTTGCGTCCAAATTTTAACGGTTCAATCAAATCAAAACTTTTGGAAAATGTATCGGACTCGTATGAGGTGGGCAATGCACCATCGTCATTTATCCCTTCAACTGCGAAATAATCCAAATTCGCCTCAAATTCGGCACGAATAGCTTCTTCGTCACTGCTCAATACCGGCTCTATTGGATTCTTGAAACAACTCGCTGCCAGAACTGCAGCCATCGAAACCACAACTACCGTCTGCCAAAATAATCTCTCTTTCATTGTTTCTACCTCCTTTTTGTGAATGATTCAATTATTTACTGTTGAGGGCCCTCTGCCAATTGACTTTTGCCTTTGAATAACTCAAACATCGTGCCAAAATTTTTACGCCATTAGCCTATTTTTTGAGCTGATCTTTATGTGCGCAAATGGCTGATA
>MZGM01000129.1 GCA_002085035.1 Candidatus Zhuqueibacterota bacterium 4484_219 | reverse complement strand
CGCAAAGATCGCAAAGGGGTAATTATCTATTTATAAAAATGTTGCGTATTTTGTGCCCCCGTTGCGTTCTTTACTGTTATCTTAAATCATTAACTTTTGATACACCCCCAATATGTAATTCTTAGACTTATAGAGGGTAAGCCTTATTTGAGACTGTGGGAGTGATTGCCGGACGCAATTTTGGGCAGCGTTTTTCCTGTTTTATTTTTAGCTTTGGAGTATGGGATATTTTTTACTATATCTGGCTGAAAGTATTGTGCAATTGGCCAGATTCGCTACTGGAGTGGGATATCTTGTTTTTGATCCCGGTTACCTGGACAGGGCCTGTATTGGCACCAGTGATTATTAGCTTGTCTATGATTGTTGCAGCTATTCTGATATTGCATTTAGCAGCGCGGGGAGTAGAATTTAAACTAAACCTTCTGGAATGGGGTCTAGAATTCCTTGCCGCAGCAGGAATTTTTGTTTCTTTTGTCCTTGATTGTAAGAATATTATGAACGGTGGACTCCCCAATCCATTTCGCTGGGAAATTTTCCTCGGCGGTGAACTTTTGGGGATTATTGTCTTTGTTCAGCGGTATGTTAAAATTCTTCGCACTATGAAAAAATAGAAATCGAACGCTGGAAATTCTCTCTTCATCTCTGTAAGTTAGACCATGAAAAAAGATGATTGTTAGTATGTGAAAAGGGACCGGCTTCTTAAAAATTAGACAGGATACACGGGATTTTCAGGATAAAAAATCTCTTTAATTACCACGCTATACTTTTATCCAGTTTATCCTGTTAATCTCGTCAAAAAATTATTTATAAGATTTTCTCCTCGTTTGCAGAAGTTACTTCAACCCAGATTCGGAAAACTTATCAAAAATAAGAAAGACATATCGTCCCTAAAGGGACTTCGAATAAATGGCCAGTCTTATTTGCTACCAACATTTTGTCCCTATCGGAACAGACAAGAGTCTGGTTAGAGACGATATGTTTAGAGAAAAATTGCCCCCCAAAAGCATTAGGGGGTGTATCAAAAGGCATTTTTAACCGCAAAGTTCGCCAAGCAGTCGCAAGGATCGCAGAGGGGTAATTATCTATTTATAAAAACGTTGCCTACTTATTTCTGTGGGAGGGCTCTCCAGAGCTCGATTCCATCAGCGTCTGGAGATGCCTCCTACAATCTGTTTTCAAGGTAGAATAGAGCACGTTTTTTGTGAAATTGCCATTTTTCAGCAGAATCTGTGCAAGAGATAGAACAATCTTTAAAGGGTTTTTCCGAGTCTGGGTTCAAATATCTAAACAGACATGAAAAAAGAAGAGGAAAGCCAACTTCTCCCATGAATACTTCACCTAATCAGCATCTTTTTCAAAACAATCTGGCACAAAAGCAGATTGAAGGTGTGGTAAAACGTATTACCTTTCGGAATGAGGAAACTGGCTACACTGTAGCTCGAGTTATTCCGACCAGGGGGAATTCCGCTCAGATTACCGTGTTAGGAAATTTACCATTTCTAATTGAAGGGGAACGAGTTGCGCTCAGCGGACGGTGGGAGAAAAATCCAAAATATGGCTACCAGTTTCGGGTCGAGGAATACCGAACTTTGCTTCCAATAACTAAAGAGGGGATCAAGAACTATCTGGGCTCGGGATTAATTCGTGGGATCGGACCAGTTCACGCGGAACGCCTCGTAAATCATTTTGGGCTGCAAACATTAGAGATCATCGAAAACAATCCAGAAAAGTTGTTGGAAGTCGAGGGAATCGGCGAGAAGCGTCTGGAGATGATCAAACAGGCATGGAAAGAACAAAAGGACCTCAAAGAGGTGATGCTTTTTCTCAGTCAGCATGGAATAAGTCCCAATTTAGCGCTAAAAATCTATCGCAATTACGGCAATCAAACGCTCGATGTTCTTCGCCACAATCCTTACCAAATTGCTGAGGATGTATGGGGCATTGGCTTTTTGACCGCCGATCGGATTGCTCAAAGTTTGGGCATCGCACCCGACGAACCAGCTCGCATCGAAGCAGGACTGAAATACGTGCTCCTTAACGCTACCGAGGAAGGACATGTATTTCTTCCCCGTTCCGAGCTACTTTCGCGGAGTCGAGAATTGCTAAAGTTAGAAACCAATCTGATTGAAACTGTGCTTGAAGAATTAATAAAGGTTGGTCACATTGTAGCGGAAGATGATTCAATTTATTTACCACCATTTTACTTTGCGGAAAAAGGACTGGCTGAGGCTCTAGCAATTCTCACTAAGGTCGAACCTTTAAAACTACCACTTGATGAAACCCTGGCTCAAGTCAAAAAAATGGCGTACCTGCAGGGGATTGAATACAACAAAGCTCAAATGCAGGCAATATCCAAAGCTTTGCAGTCCAAAGTAATGGTACTTACAGGAGGTCCTGGTACAGGAAAAACCACTACTGTGCGGGGCATTATTCAACTATTTGAGTACCTTGGCCTGCGGATTAAATTAGCAGCACCCACCGGCCGAGCAGCTAAACGCTTGGCCGAAGCTACAGGACAACCTGCCAAAACCATCCATCGCTTGTTAGAATTTGAGCCGCAAACCCGCCAGTTTAAACGCAACAAAGAACATCAGTTATCGCTCGATGTCCTCATCGTGGATGAAGCTTCTATGCTGGATCTGATGTTAGCTTTTCAATTAGTGCGGGCATTACCTCCCACTGCTCGCTTAATCCTGGTAGGCGATGTAGATCAACTACCCTCAGTAGGGCCTGGCAATGTGTTGCGAGACATTATTGACTCTGGTATTGTTGGGGTAGTAAAGCTTAAAGAAATCTTTCGCCAGGCTCGGGATAGTGTCATTGTGGTAAATGCTCATCGTATCAATCAAGGACTTTTTCCGAAATTGGAGCGACGAGCTACCAGTCGAAATAGAGGATCTGAACAAAAAAGGCAAATTAGCCTTAGCAGGACAGGCAAAATTCCAGTGAAACCAAGAGATGATTTCGGGGATTTTCTGTTTGTGCAGGAGGAAGATGCAGAAAAAATCGTGCAGATGATTGTTGAGCTATGTGCTCACAAATTACCGCAACGTTACAACTACAATCCTATGTTTGATATTCAGGTACTTACTCCTATGCATCGTGGACCTCTCGGAGTTAATAATTTGAACACAGTACTTCAACAGGCCCTTAATCCTCGAGCCAAAGCAGCTGCTTCCTCTGAAACCAGAGCAAAAAGTAATACACTGAGGCTCGCTCGCAGTGATCGACAGTTCTTAGTTGGTGACAAGGTTATGCAACTTCGTAACAACTACGACAAAGGAGTGTTTAACGGTGATCTGGGTATTATCCGTCATATTGACCTGGAGGAACAAAAAATCGTTATTGATTTCGACAAAACAGTAACTTATGAGCTTTCTGAATTGGATGAGATAGTACACGCCTATGCCATTACTGTGCACAAAAGCCAGGGTTCTGAATACCCTGTGGTGATCATGCCAATCTCCACACAACACTACGTTATGCTCCAGCGCAATCTGCTTTACACAGCCGTTACCCGGGCCAAAGAATTAATAATCCTTATTGGTACTCGAAAAGCTCTGCAGATGGCGTTAAAAAATAACCAGGTAGTTCAACGCTACACTGCGTTAAAGAAAAGGCTACAGATGGCACTAACGTGACCGTCATCTCCAAGGTGACGGTCACGTCACTGAGTAGTTTAAAGCTCTTAGAAGACTTGTAATGGTGTGCGGTAAAAATGCCTTTTGATACACCCCCGATATGTAATTTTTAAACTTATGGAGTCAAACCCAAGCCTTATTTGACACAAGTGCAAAATAGTTCTTTAAATGATATCAGCGGGGTCGGGCAGCACAAAGGTTTCCGTAGGAGAACTCTCCAAAGCCCGATGCTGTCTGTCGGCATCTGGAGACGCCTTCTACATTTGTTCTTAACCCAATGATAAACACTTCATACCTGAATAGTTACTTTACATGAAAAAGCTCATTTACGTAGATTGCACCTCGGCCTACAAGTACCCCGAACGGCCACGTTCTTTGTTGGTCAAGGGCAAGCGTTATCCAATACATCGAGTGTTGCGCATGGCTAAAATTCAATCAAGACACACTCCTTCTTTCACTACTCATTATTTTCAAGTAGAATTAGAAGATGGGCGACTGGTGGAGCTCGACTATGAAGAGAAAACCAAAGAGTGGTATCTAAGGAATTATGAAGAATTTATTAAACATTAAAAGAAGGGTTGCAATGATTGAAGCCTATTCATTTGGCAAAATTATTGTCAATGGTCAAACTTACTACCAGGACATCATAATCACCCCAAAAGGGGTTCGGTCTAACTGGTGGCGCAAAGAAGGGCATTGTCTGCACATTAGTGATTTAGAAGACGTACTGCTTGAAACTCAACCTGAGGTCCTGGTAATAGGTAAAGGTAGCTCGGGCATGATGAAGGTGCCTAATGAATTCCAAAAAACTCTCAAAGCTAAGAATATTGAAGTAATTGCTGAAAATACCAACAAGGCAGTACAAATTTACAATGAGCTGGCAACGAAAAAACGAGTGGTTGGAGCCTTTCATTTGACGTGCTAAAATTGAGTTTGGATTTTTCAGATAGGCCTGTAGCCAATTACAGAGGCACAGGATCCTCACAGGTTAATTTTTAATGCCTCGACGGTTAAACTCACTATCAATTGGTTATTGCAAGGATGAATGACGATGTATGGTGTTTCAACAGCCTGGGCAACCAAGTCCACCAGTGATGTAGAGTTGATACTGCAGAAATTTAAAAATATTGCAGTTTCGGTTTTGGAGCTTGAGTATCGTATCACTGAGCAGATGTGGAAGAAACTGATTCTTAAATTGCGTGAACAAAAGTTTCAAGTAGTTAGCTTACACAATTTTTGTCCCTTGCCGAATTTTTTGCAGCCGGAAGATGGTGCAGCCGATGCTTTGCTGTTCTCCAGTCTTGATGAAGAGGAGCGAAAATTAGCTGTGAAGTACGGCATCCGCACCTTGCAGCAAGCTCATGAGTTGGAAGTACAGGCAGTAGTTTTCCACTTCGGGCGAGTAGAAATGGATGAC
>MZGM01000128.1 GCA_002085035.1 Candidatus Zhuqueibacterota bacterium 4484_219 | reverse complement strand
GGCAGCCTGGGAGTTGCCATTAGCGAGGCACTGGAAGAGACCGTCTCGCATCCCGGCACCAAATATTCGTTGGGAAGTGTACTTAATCATGTCCTGATGCATCAGACAATTGTTGGATTAGAAACCAAAAAACAGATGGCCCAAATTGATGAATATCCCGACGTGCTTATAGGATGCGTAGGTGGAGGTAGCAACTTTGCTGGTTTTACATTTCCCTTTATCCACGACAAACTTAAAGGTAAAGAAATAGATGTCATTGCTGTAGAGCCTACTGCTACTCCTACTCTTACCAAGGGGCCACATCGGTACGATTTTGGTGATGTTGCGGGATTAACCCCGATGCTAAAGATGTACACCCTGGGGCATAATTTTATTCCACCAAAGATTCATGCTGGTGGTTTGCGTTACCATGGTATGGCACCTCTAGTTAGCCAAATGTGCAAAACAGGGTTAATTCGTGCGGAAGCTTATCATCAAATAGCGGCTTTTGAAGCCGGTCGCGATTTTGCTCGTACTCAGGGCTTCATCCCTGCTCCGGAGACCAATCATGCCATTGCTGCTGTTATCGCCGAAGCAAAACGCTGTAGAGAAACAAAACAGGAAAAGGTGATTGTGTTCAATTTCAGCGGCCATGGACTTATTGATCTTTCTGCCTATGATGAATTTTTAGCAGGGAAATTGCAGGATTATGAGTATCCAAAGGAAAAAATCGAAGAGGCTATTAGCCAATTGCCTCAGGTAGAGAAATAAAAAAAGGACTTTGTAAAGGTTAACTAATTTGCAGAGGTAAGGAGGCTATGCTAAAGTTGGGAAATGGTAATAAACAGAAAAATGAAAAGAATACTGTAACTACAACAGTTACCCCTCCTTCCAATTTTATCCGTGAAATCATTGACCAAGATTTGCGCACAAATAAGTACGGTGGTCGGGTGCATACGCGCTTCCCCCCCGAGCCGAACGGCTACTTGCACATTGGCCACGCTAAGTCGATCTGCCTCAATTTTGGCCTTGCTGCCGAATATGGAGGCTGGTGCAATTTGCGTTTTGATGACACCAATCCTAGCAAAGAGGAAATCGAATATGTGAATTCGATTATTGAAGATGTTCGCTGGCTGGGATTCGATTGGGGGGATCGATTGTTTTACACTTCAGATTATTTTGAGCAACTTTACCAGTATGCGGTGCAATTGATCAAGAAGGGCAAGGCCTACGTTTGCGATTTGAGTCCGGAGCAAATCAAAGAGTATCGTGGGACTCTCACTGAACCCGGCAAGGAAAGTCCATATCGCAATCGCTCGGTTGAGGAAAACCTTGACTTGTTCCAGCGCATGCGCGCAGGTGAATTTGAGGATGGATCTCGTGTACTTAGAGCAAAAATTGATATGGCATCTGGAAATTTAAATATGCGAGACCCCGTCATTTACCGGATTCTTCATGCTACCCATCACCGAACAGGTGACAAGTGGTGCATTTATCCAATGTACGACTTTGCCCATTGCCTTTCTGATTCTATTGAGGGAATCACACATTCCATTTGTACCCTAGAATTTGAAGATCATCGTCCCTTGTACGACTGGTTTTTGGATGAATTAAACGTTCATCATCCTCGACAGATCGAATTTGCTCGCCTCAATCTTAGCTACACTGTATTAAGTAAACGGAAACTTCTGGAATTAGTGGAGGGTGGTTACGTTACCGGTTGGGATGATCCCCGGATGCCTACAATATCTGGTTTGCGCAGACGAGGCTACACACCAGAATCGATCCGAAATTTTTGCGAACGTATTGGGGTAGCTAAACGGGACAGCATAGTTGATATAGCATTGCTGGAACACAGCATTCGCGAAGATTTGAACAAACGTGCTCCCCGAGTCATGGGTGTGTTGCATCCACTCAAGGTGATTATTGACAATTATCCAGAAGACCAGGTTGAAGAGCTGGAGGCAATAAACAATCCAGAGGATCCAACTATGGGGACACGAAAGGTTCCCTTTTCCCGAATTCTGTACATTGAGCGAGATGATTTTCGGGAAAATCCGCCGAAAAAATTTTTCCGTCTGGCGCCAGGTCGTGAGGTACGGCTACGATATGCTTATTACATCACCTGTGTGGGGGTGGTGAAAGATGAAAACACCGGCGAAGTGGTTGAACTGCACTGTACTTATGATCCGGAGACACGAGGTGGTTGGGCGCCGGATGGACGTAAAGTTAAAGGAACGTTGCACTGGGTTTCTGCCCCCCATGCGTTGGAAGCAGAAGTGCGCCTGTACGATCGTTTGTTCACGAAAGAAAATCCCTGTGCAGAAAAAAACGTTGATTTTAAAACGTACTTAAATCCGAATTCGTTAGTGGTATTGACCTCTTGCCGGGTCGAACCCAGTCTGGCAGACGCTGCGCCGGGCAGTCGGTACCAGTTCGAGAGACAGGGCTATTTTTGCGTCGATTCTGTGGATTCAACTAAAGAGAAGCTGGTTTTCAATCGAATAGTTCCACTGCGTGACTCGTGGGCTAAGATCGAGAAAGCGCAGAAGCAGCAGAAATCAGCGTAACCCTATTATTCAAAGGAACTTATGTCTGTGTACGTAGGGCTTGACATTGGTGGTACTAAGTTGATGGCGGCTGCATCTGATGACGAAGGAAATATTTTAAGAAAAATTCGAAAATCCACCCCTCTTGATCTTCATCAGGGATTAAGTGCTCTGAATGATATGATAAGCGAGGTCGCTAACGGTGACAAAATAACTGCAATAGGAGCAGCCATTGGAGGCCCTTTGGATTGGAAACGCGGAGTGGTTTCGCCGTTGCATCAGCCTCAATGGCGCAATGTTCCTTTAAAAGCGATCATGGAAAAACAATGGGGTTGTCCCTTCTATGTCGATGTTGATACCAACGTGGCTGCGGTTGGCGAATACAAATTTGCCAGAGTCTCTGTCAGTCGGTTTCTTTACATAACTGTCAGTACTGGCATGGGAGGTGGCTTCTTGATAGATGGTAAGATTTATCGGGGAATGAATGGTGAACATCCGGAGGTAGCCCACCAGTCAATCCATTACCGGTGCTCTAATCCCGATGGTATCGCTTGCGAATGCGGTGCTTCTGATTGTTTGGAGGCACTTGTATCTGGCAATGGTATTCGTCGTATTTACCACAAGGCGGCAGAAGATCTTAATGATCAAGAGTGGGAGGAGGTTGCTTACAATCTTGGGCAAGGTTTGCGCAACCTTGCTGCGATTTATTTACCAGATCTGATAGTATTGGGTGGTGGAGTGGCACTTGGAGGGGGTAAAAAGCTTCTTGGTGGAATCCAAAGTGTTATGGAAGAAAATTTGCGAATAGTGCCGAAACCCGAAATTCGTCTCAGCAAACTTGGGTATGATACTGCCTTAATAGGTGCAATTGCAATCGCTATGCAGGGTCTTGAATGATGTTGAAGAAGGCCGTTTTTGACAAAAGATAGAGTCATTGTTTTATCATCAGATTGGGAGTTCGATTCATGCAAGTTGTAATGATGGTAGCAGGAAAGAGTACACGTACCTACCCACTTACTCTTACATGTCCCAAGCCACTGTTAAAGATTGCCAACAAGCCAATCATTGAGTACAATTTGGAACAGCTGGAAGGTTTGGCGGATGAGGTTATTCTAATCGTTGGCTATCGTCAGGAGATGATTAGACAATATTTGGGGGATCGGTTTGGTAAGATGAAATTGATTTATCAAGATCAACGCGAACAACGAGGTACCGGGCATGCTATTCTTCAGGCAAAGCCCTGGATCAAGGGGCCTTTTATTGCCATGAACGGTGATGACCTTTTTGCCCGCCAGGATATTGAACGGCTGTTGAAATACTCTTTTGCTGCCTTGGTCAAAGAGGTACCTGACCCCTCTCTTTATGGAGTTTACGAATTGAACGAAAACGGTCGAGTTGTGAATTTGATAGAGAAGCCTAAAACGCCGGTCGGCAATTTGGCAAATATTGGGTGCTATTTATTTCAACCGAGTATTTTCGATGAACTGGAACGGACTCCAATCAGTGAACGAGGGGAGATTGAGATTACTTCAGCGGTAGCAAGCATTGCCAAGCGAGAGGAATTTTATGTCGTGCCGATCAAAGGCTTCTGGCTACCTACTGGCTACGCCTGGCATTTGCTAGATCACCAGGAATTTTTTCTCTCCCAACTAAAGAAAAGTTCTATTCTTGGCAAAGTAGAACAGGGGGTAACCATTCACGGGGCAGTACAGATTGGTAAAGGGACCATCGTAAAAAACGGTACTTACATCGAGGGCCCGGTAATAATAGGCGAGAATTGCCAGATCGGACCTAATTGTTACTTGCGAAAATACACCACAATTGGTCATCATTGCCGTATTGGCCAGGGAGTAGAGATCAAAAATTCTATCCTTATGGATGAGGTGATGAGGAAGATATTCTCTCTCTAGTAGAATACAATTTAAAAAAAGAAGGCTATCGAACAATAGGAGTAAAGACAGGGGAAGCTGCCCTCCAGCTTGTAGAGGAAGAAACTCCTGATTTGATTATTCTAGATTTAATGCTTCCTGAAATGGATGGCCTTGAAGTTTGCCGAATTCTCAAAAGTAATGAGAACACTTCTGACATTCCGATAATTATGCTCACTGCCAAGGGAGAGGAAACCGATATTGTGGTAGGTTTAGAAATAGGGGCAGACGATTATGTTACTAAACCCTTTAGCCCTCGAGTACTGTTAGCCAGAACGAAAGCTCTATTAAGACGAAAAGCAAAGCGAAAAACAAAGGAGCCTATTTCCAAGGAAATTATCCAGGTAGAGAATTTGGTTATAGATACTGGAAAGTACTTGGTTACTATTGAAGGTAAGCCCATTTCTCTTACCTCTACTGAATTCAATCTGTTGCGATTTTTAGCTCAGCACCGAGGTAAGCTCTACTGAATTCAATCTGTTGCGATTTTTAGCTCAGCACCGAGGTAAGGTTTTTACTCGAAATCAACTATTGGACAATGTCTGGAAAGATGAAACTTTTGTGATCGATAGAACCGTAGATGTTCACATTAGAAGTTTGCGCAAAAAGCTTGGCAGTGCTGCCAATTTAATTGAGACTGTCAGAGGAGTGGGATATAGGTTAGCCATGAGGAGTGAAGCATGAAACGTGAAACGTGAAGCGTGAAACGTAAAGCGTGAGGCGTGAAGCGAAATTTCACGTTTTACGTTTCACTTTTCACGTTCTTATATGTCGTTCGGCTGGGCGCTCACGACGAAGCCTTTGTGGTGAAAATAGAATGAATCGTATCGTTTGGAAATTATTTTTTACCTACATCATCGTGGTAATTATCTGTGTGGTAATTGTGGGAGTCTACGTGGGTACTTCCTTAAGATCATATTTTATACAGCGAATTGCTCACAGGCTTACCCTCAATGCAAGACTGGTCGAAGATATTTTGAGAGATGAGTTCCAAAGCGAAGATATTTCCAGGTTGAGATCCTCTGTTAAGAGATTAGCAGGGGAAACGGAAACCAGAATTACCGTAATTCGCCCTGACGGAGCGGTTTTAGCCGACTCCGAGAAGGATGCCGATCTGATGGATAATCACTGGAATCGCCCTGAGGTACAAGTAGCTCTGAAGGGGAAAATTGGTCAAAGTATTCGTTATAGTGGTACCCTTAAAGAAAAAATGATGTATCTGGCCCTACCTTTGAAAGAAGCTGATAGTGTAATTGGTGTAGTGAGGCTGGCATTACCCTTGACTGAGGTGCAGGCAAAAATAGC
>MZGM01000127.1 GCA_002085035.1 Candidatus Zhuqueibacterota bacterium 4484_219 | reverse complement strand
TATTGGAGATAAGATCGCGCTTGGTTGGGGATTTCAACATTCATAACATCCTGGCAGCGGTGGCTGTGGGGGTGGCTTTGGAGATACCTCCTTCCTCGATTCAAAGAGGGATTGCAAATGTTCAGGGAATTCCGGGTAGAATGGAGTCTATTGAGAATAATCGAGGAATACATATTTTTGTAGATTTTGCTCATACCCCGGATGCTTTAACTCGCGTTCTGCGATTCTTAAATAGGGAAGCCAGAGGGCGAATTATTACCCTTTTTGGTTGTGGCGGAGATCGGGATCGAGGGAAGCGTCCTTTAATGGGACAGGTTGCAGCAAAATATAGCGATTTGATAGTATTGACTTCTGACAATCCTCGTAGCGAAGATCCACTTGCAATTCTTGCAGATATTGAAAAAGGGTTAGAGGGGTGTGCCTACTCCAAAGTTGATTCAAATCAAGTTTTGACCTCGGTTACTAAAAAGCTTTATACTGTCGTTGCTGATCGTCGCGAGGCTATTCGAGTAGCTTTGTCATGGTCACAGCCAGGTGATGTGCTGCTATTAGCGGGAAAAGGACACGAAAGTTATCAGATCATCGGTAATGAACGGATTCCCTTTGACGATCGCCAGGAGGTTCGCCGAGCTTTGACAGAGACTAAAAGTTCGTCATAACTATTTGTGAATAATTTACATTTAAATTTATTTATGGAACTTGAAGGGAAGAGAATCCTGGTGGTTGGGCTGGGACGCAGTGGTGTAGCTGTAATTCGGTTTCTTTGCCAGCAAAAAGCTCAGGTTACAGCTACCGATACCAAATCGGCAACGGAGCTTCGGCCTGCCCTGGCAAAAATCCATGATCTACCGGTGGAGTTTCGTCTTGGTAAAGAACATTTACTTTCGTACGAAGGATTCGATTACATTATTCCCAGTCCCGGAGTACCAACACAATGGGGACCTTTACATGATGCCCTCAAGAATGGTCAAAAGGTGTTGGGGGAAATTGAGCTGGCTTTTCGCTTCCTTGCCGTGCCCATAGTTGCAATTACTGGCTCCAACGGTAAGAGTACTACTACTGTGCTCTTGGGAGAAATGCTCAAGGCATGTGGTAAAGACGTATTTGTAGGGGGGAATTTGGGTCGTCCTTTGATTGAATATCTGTTATCAGAACGTCGGGAAGAGTTAATCGTAGCAGAAATAAGTTCCTTCCAGCTTGAAACCATTGAAGATTTTCGTCCCTTTATTGGGATGCTTCTTAATATTTCCCAGAACCATTTGGATCGTTACCCTTCTTTTCGAGCTTACGTTGAAGCTAAGGTGCGACTTTTTAGCAATCAAAAGCCAAATGATCATCTGATTCTTAATTACGATGACCGGATTGTGTGCGATGTTGGTGGAACTACAAAGGCACAAAAGCACTATTTTAGCGTTTGTCAGGCGCTACCCAGAGGAGTTTATTTCCAGCAAAATAGATTTATTTTTCTGGATGAATTCGGCATAAAGGAAGAATATCCCACGGTCAATTTAAAGCTTCCAGGTCGGCACAATCTGGAGAATGTGGCAGCGGCTATCCTGGCTGCAAAGTTGTGTAACTGTTCGGCCGAGGGAATACAGAAAGCCATGGAAAGTTTTAAGGGACTTCCGCATCGGTTGGAATTTGTGAGGAAGGTAGATGGAGTTAGTTATTTCAACGATTCCAAAGCTACTTCAGCGATTGCGGCGGCACGTTCAGTAGCAGGATTTGAACAGCGGATAGTACTTATCGCCGGAGGGAAAGATAAAGGGGATAGCTACGAACCTTTACGTCAAGCTGTGCGAGGGAAGGTGAAACAAGCTATTCTTTTAGGCGAAGCTGCAGGGAGATTAGAAAGTATTCTTGGTGATGTAGTCCCCACGCTGCGGGTACAAACTCTTGAAGATGCGGTTCAAACGGCCAGAATAAAAGCAGATCCTGGGGATGTAGTGCTTTTGGCTCCCGCTTGTTCCAGTTATGATATGTTTGCAAATTTTGAACAACGCGGCGAACAATTTCGCAAGCTGGTAAATACTCTGGAATAACAATGTTTAAGAAAAATCAAACAATTCATTTTGTGGGAATTGGTGGTATTGGGATGAGCGGGATTGCCGAGGTTCTGCTGAATATAGGCTATCGCGTAACTGGTTCCGATATTGAACCTTCTTCTATCACTCGCCATCTGGAAAGTCTTGGCTGCACAATCTGGTATCACCATGCTCCCGAGCATGTTAACAATGCTCATGTGGTGGTAACTTCTTCGGCTATCCGAGAAGACAATCCCGAGGTAGTGCAGGCATATCGGCTGTCGCTCCCAGTGATTCCACGTGCTGAGATGCTGGCAGAACTAATGCGGATGAAATACAGTATTGCAGTAGCAGGAAGCCATGGTAAAACTACTACCACTTCTTTAATAGCTACCATTTTAGCCTATGCAGGATTGGATCCTACTGTAGTTATTGGTGGTAGACTCAATAATCTGGGTAGTAATGCTGTATTAGGTCAGGGTTCTTTTCTGGTTGCCGAGGCCGATGAAAGTGATGGTTCTTTCCTGAAACTTCTTCCTACTATTGCAGTAGTGACAAATATCGACCGCGAACATTTAGATTTTTATACCGACCTACAAACAATACAAACAGCTTTTTTAGATTTTATTAATAAAGTCTCCTTTTATGGCGCAGCAGTAATCTGTGCAGACGAGCAGAATGTCTGTGATCTCATCCCGAAGATTAATAGACGGTTCGTTACCTACGGTCTTTGCCCAAATGCCGACTTTCGGGCTAACAATATTTGCCAGGAACAATTAAAGACCAGTTTTGAAGTTTACAAAAGAAATGAACTTCTGGGGAAAATTCAGGTTTTGTTAGCCGGTGAACATAATGTTGTGAATTGTCTGGCGGCAATTGCAGTGGCCGACGAGCTGGAAATAGAATTTCCAGTTGTGGCAGAAGCTCTGGCTAAATTTAGTGGTGTAGAACGCAGGTTTCGCATTCGTCAGGTAGGGGACATTCTGATAGTGGATGATTACGCTCATCATCCCCGAGAAATTCAAGTGACTCTTCAGGCTGCTAAAGCCGGTTGGGACAAGCGGCTGGTAGTTGCTTTTCAGCCACATCGATATACCCGAACTCGGGATCTGTGGCGGGAGTTTGGCCCGGCCTTTCAGAAAGCTGATGTTTTGGTGGTATCTGAAATTTATCCGGCAGGTGAAGATCCGATCCCCAATATTAGTGGACGGCTGATCTACCAGAGTATTCGTGAAACAAGCCATCCTGATGCTACCTTCATTGAAAATAAAGATGAGATTATTCCTTACCTGCTGCAAGTTATTCAACCTGGTGATATGGTAATGTTTCTGGGAGCAGGGGATATCTGGAAGCTGGCCGATGTGATTGCAGAAAAGTTGAAGCAGGGGAGAATCGATAAATCTTTGTGATTGAATAAAAGTGCCTAAAGTGAGTTAAAGTGAACTAAAATGCCTAAAATTATGGATAATAAAGAATTTCCCAGAGAACTGGAAAAAAGAACACGCAAATTTGCTGTGAGAATTATTTCTTTATCGACAAAATTACTAAATACCCCAAAAGGTAGAGTTGTGAGGACATAAATCACAAAATCAGGATTTGCGAGAGTGAAGCCAGTGAGACACAATACTGGTTAGAGATGATATTAGAATCCAATTGGCTTACCGTAGAAAGAGTAAAACTTGAATATGAAGAATGTGGTGAATTACTTGCGATTTTTACTGCTATTGGGAAGAAGTTATAATTTTGGGCGTTTCAAGCTTTAGGCACTTTAGTTCACTTGACTTATTTGTAGGAGAATTATTGATGAAGGAAATTCGGATTGGCATCATCGGAGCTGGCACGATGGGGGGAGTCCATGCATCCTGTTACCAGGAGATACCTGAAGTTCAGGTAGCTGCTATTTGTGAGTTTGAACCAGGCGAGGGGCGTGAGTTAGCTCAAAAAACCGGAGCGAAACTCTATTCTTCGGTTGATGCTCTAATCGAAGATCCCGCAGTGGAGGTTGTAGATATTTGTACTCCAACTCATCTTCACGCCCAACATGTTCTCCAAGCTGCTGCCGCTGGTAAACACGTGATTTGCGAAAAGCCGCTGGCCAGAAATTTGTCTGAGGCTGAAAAGATGATCGAAACCTGCGACAAAGTAGGCGTAAAACTATTTGTGGGCCATGTAGTACGATTTTTCCCGGAATATACTCTGGCCAGACGTATTTTGGAATCTGGACGAATCGGAAAGCCAGCAGTAATTCGCACCAGTCGCAATGGTAGTTTTCCCCGAGGTAAACAAAACTGGTTTGGCAATCGACAGTTGAGTCTTGGTCCAATTGGCGATCTGTTGATTCATGACTTTGATTTTCTGCGCTGGTGTTTTGGTGAAGTGGAGCGGGTTTATGCCAAAACTTTACACTCGGGACAATTGCCTGATTTGGATTATGCACTGGTTACGCTGCGGTTCAGACGTGGCCCTTTGGCTCACTGCGAGGGAAGTTGGGCACACGCCCCCGGAACATTCTTCGTCCGTTTCGAGATTGCCGCCAGCGACGGTTTGATCGAATATGATAGCCGAAAAAATATTCCTATTACTTTAACTCAACGTAAACCCATTGACGGTACTACTCCTCGGGTAGCAATACCAGAAAGTCCTCTTACTGAATCTCCCTATACCACAGAACTACGTCATTTTATCCTTTGCCTTACCCAAGGCACGGAGCCATTAGTCACTGCTTACGATGCTTTGAAAGCATTGGAGATTGAACGGGGCGGGAAGGTTGCTCAGGAGCTTGCTGTAAACTATTTCACTGACTATCGAGCTTTACTGGATCAAGATTTAGATGCGGTGGTTGTTTGTTCTGAAAATGTTCGTCATCGGGAGATGGTGGTTGCGGCTGCTGAGCGCGGTGTTCATGTTCTCTGTGAAAAACCAATTGCTACCACGCTTGCCGATGCCGAGGAGATGATTTCTGCCTGTCAGCGAAATGGTATTAAATTAGGCATAGCTTTTCCTTGCCGTTACGGTGCTGCTTCCAAACGATTGAAAAACCTTTTGGACCAGGGGGCAGTCGGTGAAGTTTTAGCAATTATGGCTACTAACCATGGCAAAATGCCCGGCGGTTGGTTTGTGGACAAGCAGTTAGCTGGCGGTGGAGCCGTAATGGATCACACAGTACACGTTGTCGATCTGTTACGCTGGATGTTGAAGCAGGAAGTTACCAGGGTCTATGCCGAAATGGACACCCTGATGCACCCAATCGAGGTGGAGGATTGTGGCCTTCTGACTTTAGAAATGGAAAAAGGTAGCTTTGCGACCCTGGATGCCAGTTGGTCGCGACCCAAATCCTATCCTACCTGGGGAGACGTAACTATGGAAATTGTTGGCACCCAGGGTATTCTGTCGTTTGATCTTTTTGCTCAGACTCTCTCCGTTTATGAAGACGTTGACAACCGGGTTGCCTGGGAAAATTGGGGTGATAATTTGGATTTGGAAATGCTCCGTGATTTTGCCCAGCGGATTGCTAACGATCAACCACTTTGGATCACTGGAGAAGATGGTATGAAAGCCTTGGAGGTTGCACTGGCCGCTTATGAATCTTATAAATTACATCAACCAGTAACGTTGCCAATTAGCAGAAATTTGTAATTTCAGTTGGAGGTACAGGTGCAATTTTTTGTACTCATACTGAGATGGCATGAAAAAATCCTTGACAATTTAGCAAAAAATGTTAAATTATTATTACTACTACTTTGAATATATTTAGACCTACAAACATATTGAAATTGTCTTTTAATTGTTAAAACCCGGATTCTTACCTAAGTGTAACACACATTAATAATCTTGTTGTTGTGGATTTGGAGATTAAATTTATTATCTTGCCTAGGAGGGGTATATTTTGCAAAACGTTAATGGTACATTTAGTGGATTAGAAGAAAACCCGGTACGATTGACTGATTATCTACGGATACTTCGACGAGGCAAATGGATTATCATACTTTCTTTTGTGGCGGTAGTGGGCTCTACTGCCTATTTTTCTTTTACTACTACCCCCACTTATGAAGCCCAGTGTATGGTGATTGTGGATTCGCAAAGTCGGGTTGAACGCACACTGTTCGATGTGGGGCCATTTTCTCAACAGGTTACCATGATTAATAATCAGGTGCAAATTCTTAAAAGTCGCTTACTTGCTGAAAAGGTAATTAGTAGTTTGCTGGAATCAGGCTTACAGGACTCATTAAGTTTATTTCGGGTTGAAAATCCAGAAGATTTGCACGTAGGTTACAGAAGGTATTTTGCCCGTCACTTGCAGGAGGAGCTTTCCATTGAACCAGTTAGAGATACAGATGTAATTAAGATTAAGGTCAAAGCTCCTTCTCCTCAGGAGGCTGCTTTTCTGGCTAATAAAGTCGCAGAGGTTTACCAGAATTTAGATCGTGAATTCAGTCGGGGCGAAATTAGCCAGGTGGTTACTTTTTTGCGTGATCAGCTTCAGAAAAAAGAAGAAAGCTTAAGAGCAGCAGAAGAAGCGCTAAGAAAGTTTCAACAGGATGAAGGGATTGTGGCATTATCTCAAGAAACACAGGAAATGGTTAAACAGTTGGTAGAATTCGAGAGTCTTTACCAGGAGGCTGTTACTGATCGAAAAACTTATGAGAAGCGATTAGAATATCTAAAATCGCAACTGGGAGAACTTCGTCGAACATTGGAAACTGATCTTGCTGACATCTCTCATCCGTTGATTTTGGAGCTACGACAAAAAATTGCCGAGAGTGAAGCAAAATTGGTTAATTTCAA
>MZGM01000009.1 GCA_002085035.1 Candidatus Zhuqueibacterota bacterium 4484_219 | reverse complement strand
TTGCACCCAAAGCTAAAATTGCCCATATTGATATCGATCCTTCCAGCATTCGTAAAAATGTCAACGTCGACATTCCAGTGGTAGGCGACGTAAAAAATGTTTTGAGCGAGCTTAATAAGATTCTCCAACCCGGCGACACTAGTGAATGGCTCAAACAGATTGAACAATGGAAAAGGGACTATCCATTAACTTATCGTGAAAATGGCAACCTTAAACCTCAATACGTAATTGAGCAAATTTACGAAGTTACTAAAGGTAAAGCAATTATTACCACCGAGGTTGGCCAGAATCAGATGTGGGCTGCGCAATTCTACAAATTTACTAAACCCCGCACCTTTCTTTCATCGGGTGGACTGGGTACAATGGGTTATGGATTCCCCGCAGCTTTGGGAGCGCAAGTAGCTTGTCCGGATCACATTGTTTTCGACGTAGCTGGAGATGGTAGCTTTCAGATGAATATTCAAGAGTTAGCTACTGCTGTAAACAACAATCTACCTGTTAAAATCGCTATTCTTAACAATGGTTATCTCGGCATGGTACGACAGTGGCAAGAGATGTTTTACAATAAACGCTATTCTGGCGTTTGCCTGGTAGGAGATTATGAGTGTGTGGAAAAACACACTGATTCAAGCGGAAAACAGCCCCTTATGTTATTAAACTTCGTGAAAATTGCAGAAGCCTATGGTGCTGTTGGAATACGTGTCACTGAAAAGAAACAGGTACGGGAAGCCTTGGAAGAAGCCCTCGCTATCCCCAAACCGGTAGTGTTAGATTTTCATATTGAACCAGAAGAAAACGTGTTCCCAATGGTACCAGCAGGAGCATCACTCAATCAAATGATTGGAGGGTTAGCCTAATGAGGCATGTTATCTCAGTACTCGTAGAAAATCGTCCTGGTGTTCTTTCGCGTATCTCGGGACTTTTTAGCGCTCGAGGCTATAATATTGAAAGTCTAAGTGTGGGTGAAACAGAGGAAGATGGAACTGCACGGATGACTATTGTGGTGGAGGGCGACGACTGGATTCTGGAACAGATAAACAAACAACTCAACAAGCTCATTGATGTCATTAAAGTTACGGACATGACAGGCGATAGCTTCATCGATCGCGAATTGCTGCTTATTAAGGTTAACAGTTCCCCTACGGTTCGCTCCGAAATTGTGGAGATTGTCAATATCTTCCGCGCCAAAATTGTGGACATTAGCCCCAAAACATTAACCGTCGAAGTTACTGGCAGCGAACCAAAGGTTAAGGCAATCATTGGAATGCTTAAACCATTTGGAATCAAAGAGATGGTGCGGACTGGCAAAATTGCTATTGGTCGGGAATTTGTGGGTAAGGTGTGAACGAAATTTGGATATTAGAAATTGGGTACTAAATTAGAGGCCAAATTGAGCCTCCTTTTCTCTAATTTTTAATTCCTATTTTCACTAACAACCCAAATAAGGAGAAACCCATGAAAATCTATTATGACGCCGACGCTGACTTAAAAGAGCTGGCAGGAAAGAAAATTGCCGTGATCGGCTACGGTAGTCAAGGACACGCTCAGGCTCAAAATTTACGAGACAGTGGACTTGATGTAATCGTAAGTGAACTAAAAGGAACTCCCAATTATGAAAAGGCTATTGAAGACAAATGGCAGCCAGTAAGTGCTTCCGAGGCAGCGCAACAAGCAGATATCATTCAGATGTTGATCCCGGACCAGGCCCAAGCATTTGTTTACAAAAAGGAGATTGAGCCTCATTTAAAAAAAGGTAATGCATTGTTCTTCTCGCATGGATTCAATATCCATTTTGGCCAGATTATTCCCCCTGCAGATGTCGATGTTATTATGATCGCTCCCAAAGGACCTGGTCATTTGGTGCGACAAGTTTATCAGGAAGGTGGTGGAGTACCTTGCCTATTGGCTATTCATCAGGACGTTTCAGGAAAGGCTAAAGATGTAGCCTTAGCATACGCTAAAGGTATTGGCGGCACCAGAGCCGGAGTTATCGAAACTACATTTGCAGAGGAAACCGAAACCGATCTGTTCGGGGAACAGGCAGTTCTTTGTGGAGGAGTATCTGAGCTAATTTTAGCCGGTTTCGAAACTTTGGTAGAGGCTGGCTATCAACCAGAGATAGCTTATTTTGAGTGTCTACACGAATTAAAACTAATCGTCGATTTAATTCATCGAGGTGGACTTTCCTACATGTATTACTCAGTAAGCGATACTGCTGAATATGGAGGATTATCCAGAGGTAAACGTATTATTAATGATAAAGTACGCCAGGAAATGAAAAAGCTTCTAAAGGAAGTCCAAAACGGTGAGTTTGCTCGGGAGTGGATTTTGGAAAATCAGGCCAATCGCCCAATGTTTAACGCATTGAGGAAACAATTACAAGAGCATACAATTGAAAAAGTAGGCAAGAAACTGCGTGGGATGATGAGTTGGATTAAAAAATGAGGTAAAAGATGTCGGAGAATTACGTTATTATTTTCGACACAACTCTTCGAGATGGTGAACAATCACCGGGAGCCAGCTTAGAGGTACAGGAAAAGCTAATGCTCGCCATGCAATTAGCTCGGTTGAATGTAGATGTAATCGAAGCTGGTTTCCCTATTTCTTCACCAGCGCAATTTGATGCAGTAAAATTAATCGCGCAAGAAGTAAAAGGCCCGGTTATTGCAGGATTGGCTCGCTCCCTTGCTCTCGACATTGATCGCTGTTGGGAAGCAGTGAGGTTCGCTAAAAAACCCCGAATACACACATTCATTGCTACTTCACAAGTGCATGTAAAGCATAAGTTGCGAAAGTCAGAGGATGAAATTTTAGAGATGGCAGTAGCAGCGGTCAAGCGCGCCAAAGGTTACTGTGAAGACGTGGAATTTTCACCAGAAGATTCTTCGCGTACCGGAAAAGATTTCCTGTTCCGCATCATTGAAGCTGTAATTGATGCCGGAGCTACAGTGATAAATATCCCCGACACTGTGGGGTATTCCAATCCTGAAGAATTTGGCAATCTTATTCGTGAGATTCGAGAAAAAGTTCCTAATATTAACCAAGCTATCTTGAGCGTACACTGCCACAACGATCTTGGGATGGCAGTTGCTAATTCGCTATCGGCCATCCGTAATGGTGCCCAACAGGTGGAATGCACTATAAATGGAATCGGTGAGCGAGCAGGTAATGCCTCATTGGAAGAAATCGTCATGGCACTAAAAACACGCAAAGATTTTTACGGCAAAGAGACCCGCATTCGTACAGAGGAGATCATGAAAACTAGTCGGATGGTGAGCCATTTGACTGGCATTGTGGTACAGCCCAATAAGGCTATCGTGGGAGCAAACGCTTTCGCCCATGAATCTGGGATTCATCAGGATGCGGTATTAAAAGATGCCCGCACTTACGAAATAATGACTCCTCAATCAATCGGATTAGCAACAAATAAAATTGTACTGGGTCGTCACTCAGGGCGTCATGGCTTAAAGAAAAGATTAGAAGATCTGGGATACAAACTTAGTGCCGAAGAACTTGACAAAATCTACCAAAGATTTATGGAACTTGCTGACAAGAAAAAAGAAATATTCGATGAAGATCTTGCGGTCATAGTGGAAGATATCACAAGAGAGATTAAAGAAGTGTATCATCTGGAATACTTTCACGTCTTCAGCGGCAACAACACGATACCTACTGCTACAGTGGGAATTAAGGTAAACGAAAAACTGTTACACGAGGCTGCCTGTGGCGACGGACCAGTGGATGCTGCGTACAAAGCTATCGATAAAATCGTTCAGCTCCCGGTAAAGTTAGAAGATTACACTCTTCGGGCTGTCACCAGTGGCAAAGATGCTCTGGGGGAAGTTGGAGTAACCGTAGCCAAAGACGACAAACGGGTTTACGGTAGAGGCACCAGCACAGATGTTCTGGAGGCAAGCATTAAGGCCTACCTTAATGCACTAAATCGACTTACTACTATGATCAATCAAAAAGGAAAGTAAACGTAATCGGATGACCATGACTATTACAGAGAAAATTCTCGCTGCCCATGCTGGCAGAGAGGTTGTTGAACCCGGCGAGTTAATAGAGGTCAAGTTAGATCTGTTGTTAGGAAACGACATTACTGCGCCCCTGGCGATTGCTGAGTTTCAAAAGACCGGGGCTCAAAAAGTGTTCGATCCGGAAAAGGTAGTGTTAATACCTGATCACTTTACTCCTAATAAGGACATTAAATCTGCGGAGCAGGCAAAAATCCTCCGCGACTTTGCTCGTCAGCAAAATTTGCACCATTATTATGAAGTCGGCCGTGTGGGCATCGAACATGCCTTCCTGCCTGAACAGGGACTGGTACTCCCAGGGGATTGCGTTATTGGCGCCGATTCACACACATGCACCTATGGCGCCTTAGGTGCCTTCTCTACAGGAGTAGGTAGCACCGATTTGGCTGCTGCAATGATCACTGGAGAAACCTGGCTCAAAGTACCTGCAACTATTAAAGTCATTTACTATGGTAAACTAAATCGTTGGGTTAGCAGTAAGGATTTAATCCTCCATCTTATTGGCGATATTGGAGTGGACGGAGCTCTTTACAAAACACTTGAGTTTACCGGTGAAACCATTACCAATCTTTCTGTCGATGCCCGACTGACTATGGCCAATATGGCGATTGAGGCTGGTGCAAAAAATGGCATCTTTCCAGTGGACGAAATAACTATCGAATATGTCCAAAAGCGGGCAAAGCGCGATTACAAAGTCTATGCCAGCGATAAAGACGCTCAGTATTATGATGTACGCGAGTATGACGTCGGCACGTTGGAACCTCAGGTAGCTTTTCCGCCCCTGCCAGAAAACGTGCGTCCGGTAAGTGCTGCCAGCGAAATTTCCCTGGATCAGGTAGTAATCGGTTCGTGCACCAATGGGAGAATTGAAGATTTGCGCATTGCTGCAGAAATTCTCCGCGGTCGACAGGTATCTTCTAATATCAGATTAATTGTCATTCCTGCGACACAGGCCATTTACTTACAGGCATTGCGTGAAGGCTTGATCGAAATCTTTATCACTGCGGGAGCGGCGGTTTCTACCCCTACCTGTGGGCCGTGTTTGGGAGGGCACATGGGAGTTTTGGCCAAAGGAGAACGTGCTCTGGCAACTACCAATCGGAACTTTGTTGGTAGAATGGGGCATCCGGAAAGTGAGGTCTACCTCGCCAGTCCCGCTGTGGCTGCTGCCAGTGCAGTGTTGGGCAGAATCGTTTCCCCGGTAGAACTGGGTTTGTAACCTGAAGAACATAAATTAATTATCACTTGGCTCAATAGCAAAAGGGAAAAAATGGCAGAAAAATCACTTCAAGGGAAAGTCTGGCAATTTGGGGATGACATCAATACCGACTTGATTGTGCCAGCTCGGTATCTTAATACCTCCGATCCCCAGGAACTGGCAACGCATTGCATGGAAGATGTTGATCCAGAGTTTACCAAAAAAATTGCGCGTGGAGACATCATTGTCGCAGGAAAAAATTTTGGTTGTGGTTCTTCTCGGGAACATGCACCTCTGGCAATTAAAAGTGCAGGGATTGCTTGTGTAATTGCTAAAAGCTTTGCCCGAATTTTCTTTCGCAATGCCATCAACATTGGGCTTCCTATTCTGGAAAGTCAAGATGCCATCGAGGAGATTGTAACGGGCAATGTGGTCAAAATTGATTTAGCAGCAGGGAAAATTTACGACTTAACAACAGGAAAAACTTATCGCGCCACTCAATTTCCCCCATTTATGGAACAATTAATTGCTGCCGGTGGCTTGATGGAATGGATTAAACAAAAGAAAATGCATAACACCGTAGATTGCCAATGAAAACATCATCAAATATTAAAGTGAAGAAAATCGTGGTACTTCCTGGCGATGGGATCGGCCCTGAAGTTGTAGCAGAGGCGGTCAAAGTTTTGAGCGTAATTGCAGAAAACAGCGACTTGAAATTTAGTTTTGAGGAAGGTATTGCTGGCGGAGTAGCATTAGAGCAACAAGGAATTCCCTTACCCGAAGAAACCTTGAAACTTTGCCAGCAAAGTGACGCTGTACTGCTTGGTGCGGTGGGCGACCCTCGCTGGGACAACAATCCTTCTCACCTACGTCCAGAAATGGCACTGTTGGGCTTACGGGAAAAATTGGGTCTGTTTGCCAATTTGCGTCCAGCAAAACTTTATCCCAGTCTGATAGATGCCTCAACGTTAAAAAAAGAAGTTATCGAGGGAATAGATTTGCTTGTAGTGAGAGAATTGACCGGTGGAATTTATTTTTCGCAGCCTAAGGGTATCAAGAAAACTCCCAACGGCGAGTGTGGTTTCAATACGTTGAGTTACAACACTTTTGAAATTGAACGAATTGCTAAGGTTGCTTTTCAATTAGCCCTGAAGCGCAGACGAAAAGTCACTTCAGTAGACAAAGCTAACGTGCTGGAAAGTTCTCAGCTATGGCGAAAGGTTGTAACTCAGGTGGCAAAAGAATATCCGACAGTAGAATTAAATCATCTTTACGTAGATAATTGCGCCATGCAACTGGTGCGCAATCCCAAGCAGTTTGATGTAATTTTAACTGGAAACCTTTTTGGCGATATTCTGAGTGATGAGGCTGCCATGCTTACCGGTTCAATTGGGATGTTGCCTTCTGCCAGTCTTGGTGAAAAGCATGCGATGTATGAGCCTGTGCACGGTTCGGCGCCTGATATTGCCGGGCTGGGAGTCGCCAATCCATTGGCAACCATCGCTTCGGTGGCAATGATGTTGCGCTATTCTTTCGAGCAAGTAAAACAAGCCGAAGCCATCGAAAACTCAATTGCAAGCGTACTGGAGCAAGGATACCGAACTAAAGATATTATGCAAGAAGGCTGCCACCTGGTAAGTACCCAGACAATGGGAAATCTGGTTGCTGAACAAGTAAAACAACATCTGAACACTTAATACAGAATTAGTGCAATGTTAAAAACCATTATCCAGGATATTCGTGCAGTAAAGAAGAACGATCCAGCGGCAAAAAACATTATTGAAGTACTGTTATGCCATACACCACTTCATGCCATAATTGTGCATCGGTTGAGTCATGTTTTGTATCAGATAGGTATTCCAGTACTACCGAGGTTTATTTCTGCTTTGATGCGTTTCTGGACAGGTGTCGAAATTCACCCGGGAGCTAAAATTGGCAAAAGTTTTTTCATTGATCATGGTACTGGGGTGGTCATTGGAGAAACAGCAGAGATTGGTGATAATTGTGTTATGTTCCACAACGTTACATTGGGTGGCACTGGTCATCATCGAGGGAAGCGACATCCTACCGTGGGTAACAATGTGCTAATTGGAACTGGTGCTACTTTGCTGGGTCCAATCAAAGTAGGCGACAATGTCAGGATTGGTGCCGAAGCAGTGATTATCAATCGGGATGTGCCGGACAATTGTACTGTGGTTGGTGCTCCAGGAAAAATTGTTAAGCTGAATGGTAAAAGAGTCAATTTGAAGCTGCCCAGGGCAAGTTACCAACGTGGCGATGAGAATGAAGAAAGGAATGAGCTACTGACCACCGAACCCGTAGCGGAAATTATTGAAGATCAATTTTCCAAGCTTTAACATAAAGTTGGTAAAGAAAAAATGGCTACTAATGAGATCAAAATCTACGATACGACTCTGCGCGATGGCGCTCAGGGCGAAGGAATTGCTTTTTCCGTAGAAGACAAGGTTAGAATTGCTCAACGCCTGGATGAGTTTGGTCTGGATTATATTGAAGGCGGGTGGCCGGGTTCCAATCCCAAAGATGCACAATTCTTTGAACGAGCTCGTGGCATACACTGGAAACATGCAAAAATCACCGCATTTGGTAGTACTCGCAGAGCAAAAAATCGTGTAGAAAACGATCCAAATATTCGCAAGTTGTTAGACTCGCACACTCAAGTGGTTACCATCTTTGGCAAAAGTTGGGATTTGCATGTAAAAGACGCACTTAAAATTTCTCTGGAGAAAAACCTGGAGCTAATTCGCGACTCGATTGCTTTTCTCAAACAGCACGGGCGAGAACTCATCTATGATGCTGAACATTTTTTCGATGGCTTTCGAGCAAATCCTGAGTACGCCATCACCACTTTGAAGGTCGCACAAGAAGCTGGAGCCGACTGCATTGTTCTTTGCGACACTAACGGAGGAACAATAACCACTAAATTGATGGAAATAATCAAGCGAGTACAAGAGGAAATTTCCACACCTCTTGGCATCCACGCACATAATGATTGTGAGATGGCAGTGGCGAATTCCCTTGCGGCTGTAGAGTTAGGAATCACACACGTTCAGGGCACGATTAATGGCTACGGCGAACGTTGTGGCAATGCTAATTTGTGCTCCATTATACCAAACTTGAAGTTGAAACTAACTCCCCAAGCTTTGCCTCATATTCATTTACAGGAACTAACTGCAATTTCGCGTTATGTTAGCGAAATTGCAAATTTACCACACTGTGAGAAGGCAGCATACGTGGGGAAAAGTGCTTTCGCTCACAAGGGCGGTGTTCATGTAGATGCGGTGCGAAAAAATCCAATTACCTACGAACATATTATTCCCGAAATGGTGGGAAACCAGCGACGTATTCTTGTTTCAGACTTATCAGGTAAAAGCAATATTCTCTTAAAAGCTGAAGAATTAGGACTTAATTTAGAAAGTCATGAAGAAAAAATCCAAGAAATTGTAGGACGCCTTAAAGAATTGGAGCATTTAGGATATCAGTTTGAGGGTGCCGATGCCTCCTTTGAAATTCTGGTGAAAAAATCAATCCAGAAATTCAAAGACTTTTTTAATCTTGAGGGATTTCGGGTTATCATCGAAAAACGTGTTAACGGCGAACCTCTTTCCGAAGCCACGATTAAAGTTCGAGTTGGAGACAAAAGTGAACACACTGCTGCCGAGGGAAATGGGCCAGTCAATGCGCTGGACAACGCCTTGCGCAAAGCTTTAGAAAAATTCTTTCCCGCCTTGCGCGACATGCAGCTTACTGATTACAAGGTGCGTGTCTTAGACGAAAAGCAAGGAACTGGTGCAAAGGTACGAGTGTTAATCGAATCAAGCGACAAACATGACAAATGGGGAACAGTAGGGGTTTCAGAAAATATTATTGAAGCCAGTTGGCAAGCTTTAGTAGATAGCATCAGCTACAAATTAATGAAGAATAGCAAACGTTAAAAAACTTGTCAGGAATAACCACAGGGTGACATTTTACATTATGGAGGGTAACATTAACAAACGAGTTTTAAAGATCGCTTTGCCAAAAGGCAGCTTACAGACATCTACTTTTAAGATGTTTGAAAAAGCTGGATTTCAGATTACTGTTGGTGCACGTTCCTACGTCCCACGTTTTGACGATCCGGAGCTGGAGGGTTTGCTAATTCGGGCTCAGGAGATCCCCTATTATGTAGCCGAGGGAATGCTGGATATTGGTCTCACCGGAAAAGACTGGATCGTAGAACGAGGTGTGGAAATAGTGGAGGTTTCAGATTTAATTTATGCAAAAGAGGGGCTACGACCAGTCCGCTGGGTAGTGGCGGTACCAGAAGATTCAGCAATTCAATCATTAGCCGATCTGGAAGGAAAATTGATTGCCACCGAGCTGGTAAATGTGACCCGTAATTTTTTCAAGACAAAAGGCATCAATGTACAGGTAGAATTTTCCTGGGGCGCGACAGAAGTCAAACCGCCGCTTTTAGCTGATGCCATTGTTGAACTCATAGAAACAGGCAACTCTTTGCGCGCCAATAAGTTGCGAATTCTGGAAACGGTTCTGGAATCTACTACTAAATTAATTGCCAACCCCAAAAGCTGGCAGGATAAGTGGAAGCGAAATAAAACGGAGAATCTTGCCTGTTTGTTACATGGAGCTCTGGCAGCAGAAGAAAAAGTAGGTTTGAAAATGAACGTGCCTAAAGCCAATCTCCAGCGTATTACGGAACTTCTTCCAGCTCTTCACACGCCCACAATTTCCAATCAAATGGATGAAGAGTGGGTAGCAGTAGAGGTAATCATTGACGAAAAGGTGGTGCGAGATTTGATTCCTAAATTGAAACGAGCAGGCGCCCAGGGAATTGTAGAATATCCTTTGAATAAAATTATCTATTAAACTTACAGTATGATTGAAATTATTGAATACAGCAACTTAGAGAAGCCAGCCAGGCTGGAAAAGATCTTGCGACGAGCTGAGTGGTTCGATGTTCAAATTGAACAGAGCGTCCGTTCCATCCTTGCAGATGTAAAGAAAGACGGTGACCAGGCAGTTTTGAAGTACACTGCAAAATGGGATGGCGTTTCACTAACTGCTGATGAACTACAAGTTTCTGATACCGAATTAGCCACTGCATCATCAATAATAGCTAAAGAGTTGCTGTCTGCTATTAGACAAGCTAGCGAAAATATCCGCAACTATCATGAACATCAAAAACCGGCGTCATGGCAATATCAGTTAGATGAAGATGCCTGGCTCGGTGAGCAGGTGGTACCAATCGAGCGAGTAGGAATTTATGTGCCTGGAGGTAAAGCCGGCTATTTTTCTACTGTGTTAATGACGGCAATTCCTGCTAAAGTGGCTGGAGTTGAAAAGTTGGTGATGATAACTCCGCCCTGTGAGGAAGGTATTAGTCCTGCTATTCTGGTTGCAGCTCAAGAAGCTGGTGTGGATGAAATTTTCAAAGTAGGGGGAGCCCAGGGAATTGCTGCCCTGGCCTACGGGACCGACACCATCCCAAAAGTAGACAAAATTGTCGGTCCGGGTAATATTTACGTAACTACAGCCAAAAAGTTGGTGTTTGGCACGGTAGGCATCGACTCTTTAGCTGGCCCCAGTGAAGTGGTTGTAGTTGCTGATAATTCTGCTAATCCGCAACAAGTGGCGGCGGAACTTTTGGCGCAGGCAGAACACGACGAAATGGCAATGGCGATTTGTATTACCACCTCTCCCCTACTGGCAGAGGCAGTAAATAAAGAAATGACCACTCTAATTAAGAAGCTGAATAGACGCGAAATAATTGAGCACTCGTTGCAGGAATGGGGAACAATTATCATAGTACCAGATTTGGAAAAAGCCATTTGGCTTGCCAATGAGATTGCTCCGGAACATCTGGTACTAATGCTCGAAGACTCCAGTACCTTGGTAAAGCAAATCAAAAATGCTGGAGCTATTTTCTTGGGTTCTTTTTCACCGGTAGCGGTTGGCGACTATTTTGCCGGACCGAGCCACGTGTTGCCCACCGCCGGAACATCACGATTTAGCTCCAGGTTAGGAGTGGATGATTTCATAAAAAAAATCAGCTTGGTCGAATATTCAGCCGAGTATTTGCATCGCTATGAAAATCAAATTACCACACTGGCCAGGGCAGAAAATCTTCAGGCACATGCTCAAAGTGTGAAAATTCGATGTTCTAACAAAAAGTGATTAAAATTTAGAATGAAACGCTTCGATTCAATAAAACCAGCTCAAAGTATTTCGGCAATCAGGCCTGAGGTAAGAAACCTGTCGGCCTACACCTTGATTCAAGTAGAACACGAAATCAAAGCCAACCAAAACGAAAGCCCTTTTGATATTCCTGTTGAGCTGAAAAAGCAAGTTTTCCGTTACGCTGAAACCCGTAGTTGGTCTCGTTATCCAAAGTTAGTACCTACAGAGTTTATCGATGAGTTAGCGAAATACACTACCTGGTACAAAGAGGGAATCTTAATAGGAAATGGCTCTGATGAAATTCTGCAAATATTGACCCTGGCCACGATAGAACGCGGAAACAAAGTTGTAATGCCAGCACCTACTTATGGCATCTACAAATTGCTGAGCTCATCTTTGGGAGCACAAGTTTTGGAGGTTCCTCTAAATGCTGATTACACTTTTAAGGTAGATAGATTACTTGCAACGGTTCAGAGAGAAACCCCTCAGATGGTGTTTATCTGTTCGCCTAATAACCCAACTGGCTGTGTCATTCATAAAGATGAGTTAAGATTATTACTTTCTTCCACCAAAGCACTGATAGTGGTTGATGAAGCATATTACGAATTCAGCGGTAGTACTTGCTTACCATTGTTAGAAAAATACGATAACTTGTTGATTCTACGTACTTTTTCAAAGGCTTTTTCACTGGCTGGTTTGCGGGTAGGGTATCTACTTGCCCATCCTGATCTGGTAAAAGAAATAGCCAAAGTAAAAATGCCTTACAACCTTAACTTTTTTTCCATTGCCGCAGCAACTTTGGTCCTCCAACATCGCGAGTTGCTGCAGCAAAGGGTCGAGTACATTCGACAACAGCGAGACCGGGTTTTTCGACAAATGCAGAAAATACCAGGAGTAAAACCATATCCTTCTGAGGCGAATTTCATTCTTTTTGAGCTCGATAAAGATGTAAAATTAGTTTTCCAAAGTTTGTTGAAAGAAGGAATCCTCATTCGCGACGTAAGCCACTATCCAATGCTTTCGAAAGCATTGCGTGTTAGTATCGGTTTGGAAGAGGAGAATACCCGCTTTTTGGAATGTTTACGTAAGGCAGTGACGGAGGAAATAATCGAACCTCAAGTTGTTGAATAGTAACAGCTTTTATCGAACCATTAGCTTCCACAGGAGTAAAAATTGACAAAAGCTGAACGAAAAGCAAAAATTGCTCGTCAGACTACCGAAACCAAGATCGAGTTAAGTATTTGTCTTGATGGTCAAGGTGTGCATCGAATTCAAACTGGCATGGCTTTCTTTGATCACATGCTGGCTCAATTTGCCAAACACGGATTCTTCGATTTGAATGTTACTTGCCAGGGTGATTTGGAAGTAGATTATCACCATAGTGTTGAAGATGTCGGCATCTGTTTGGGAGAGGCTGTTCGCCAGGCACTTGGTGACAAATGCGGTATTCGTCGCTTTGGCAGCAGTCACGTACCAATGGATGAAGCACTTGCTCGGGTGGTTATTGACCTTAGCGGCAGGCCTTTTCTTGCCTACAACGTGGCTGTCAACAGCGGGGCAACGGGCAATTTCGATGTCCACCTCTTGGAAGAATTCTTTCGTGCCTTTGTCAACAATGCCCAGATTACCTTGCACATCGACTTGCTGGCAGGCAAAAATAGTCATCACTGTTTTGAAGCGGTTTTCAAAGCATTCGGACGCGCATTAGATGCTGCCACCAGTTTGGAAGCGAGAGAAGCGGAAATCCCTTCTACTAAAGGCAATCTGTAATTTTGGCAATCTACTTTAACCGCAGAGAGCACAGAATTCGCCGAGGTTGTTATTTTTTATGTTTTCTTTGCGTTCCCAGCGTCCTCTGCGGTTAGACACAACTACGTAAACAATGACCAATTATGAAATG
>MZGM01000126.1 GCA_002085035.1 Candidatus Zhuqueibacterota bacterium 4484_219 | reverse complement strand
ATCCATCTGTTGCAGCACCTGTTGTTGCAACTGTGGACCAATATTAGCCAAGAAAACATAAGGAGTGGTTTTGTAAGCGGGGGGAATCTGAGGACTAAAGTCTTCAAAAACATTCAATTGAGTATAGAGGGTTTCTCGTTCATTGAAATCCTCACTGTAACGACCACCCCAGCGGAATGTTTTGCCTTTTTCTTGCTGTAGTCCATCAAAGTTAACTTTGCGAATCCGAAGAAAATTCAGCTCGTCGTGACGAAAGTCTTCACCCACTACTGCTACCACGTTTACGGGAGTTAAAAGACTGGCAGCCGCACTAAAATATGTGGCTGAACCACCTAGAGTATCTTCAACCTTTCCTTTAGGTGTTTCGATAGAATCGTAAGCCATCGACCCTACAACTAAAACAGAACTCATTTTGATTCCTACCAGTTTTCTAAGCACAACGATAGAAAGCTTTTACCTAACCTCACATCTCTTTTGGAGCTGAAACTCCCATAATTCTGAGCCCATTAGCAAAAACAATCCGCGCAGCCGCCACCAAGCACAATCTTGCCTTTGTCAACTCTACATCGTCGGTTACTACGCGATGATTATGATAAAATTTATGAAAAACACCCGCCAGGTTCTGAAAATATTGGGTTAACAGGTGTGGTTCAAAACTTCGAGCAATCTGAATCAAACAATTGGGATACTCTATCATATTTTTAATTAGCTCCAGTTCTTCCGGAGCTTGCAACAACTTAAGGTTGACCCTGTTTAGAAGTTTTGAAACTGATTTTTGAGAAACCTGCTCCACCACTGGAAGTAAATCTTCTACATTCGTAGCTCTCTGTGTGGCAAATTTTAAAATATTGCAAATGCGAGCATGCGCATACTGCACATAATAGACCGGATTATCTTCGGATTGTTTTTTTGCCAATTCAATGTCGAAATCCAAAGGTGCCGAAATACGTCGCATCAGAAAAAAGAACCGTGCTGCATCTACACCGACTTCGTCAATTAGTTCTGCCATTTCCACAATCTGGCCGGCTCGTTTGGACATCTTGATTACTTCTCCGTCACGAAGGAGATTGACTTGCTGAATAATTTTTACCTCAAATGCTTCCCGAGGCAACCCTAAAGCCAAAATTGCCGCTCGCATACGGGCAATATATCCGTGATGATCTGGTCCCCAGAGGTCGTAAACTATTTCAAATCCCCGATCGTACTTATTTTTATGATAGGCAATATCGACAGCAAAATAGGTCAGCTCGCCATGTTTAGTAATCAACACTCTGTCTTTTTCATCACCAAATTGGGACGATTTAAACCACAATGCTCCATCTTTTTCGTAGGTTAAATTTTTTTCTGCAAAATAGCGCAATACTTGTTGTTCAGCCTTATTGCGCCGCAGTTCTGATTCCCGAAACCACACATCATAGTACACCCCGAATTGTTCCAGTTGTTCCTTTTGTGAACGCAAAATCTTTTCCAAAGCAATAGTAGCCAATTTCTGGTTGCGAGTTCCACGATCTAACTGAGTAAATTGCTTGCCATATTGGTTCAGGATTTCCTTAGCCAGTTCTACCACATACTCTCCATAATACCCTTCTTCGGGAAAGGGCTCTTCAATTCCCAAAAGCTGACAATATCTTGAGCCAACTGATTCTCCCAATAATTGCACCTGACGACCGGCATCGTTAACATAATATTCCCGTTTAGCATCGAATCCGACAGTATTGAAAATATTTACCATTACATCCCCAATTGTGGCTGCTCTAGCGCTAACTACATTCAGGGGACCTGTAGGGTTGGCACTAACGAACTCTACTTGTAACTTTTTGCCCTTTCCGATGTTAGAACGACCAAACTCTGTCCCTGCCTGCAAAATCTCAATAATCTCGTTGCGTAGGTATTCGGGGCTCAAGAAGAAATTAATAAATCCAGCACCGGCAATTTCTGTGCGTTCAATAATGTTAGAATCGAAAGAAAGACCGGCAAGAATTTGGTCAGCAATTTGACGAGGGGATTGTTTGAGCAATGAAGCCAGATTCATTGCTAAATTAGTGGCGAGATCACCAAAACGGGCATCTCGGGTCTTTTCTATCTCCACTTCAACCTGATCATCTACTGGCCAATCCAGCTGCTTCAAACGTTCTGTCAAAACCTGTTTAAGATACTCGACTGCTTTCATGTTTCGTCTTTCACTTCCTCCATTTTTGCATCACCCCAGAGGGTTTCCAGAGAGTAGAATTCTCGTGTTGCTTGCTGAAAAACATGAACTACTACATCCACGTAATCCATCAATACCCACTTCAAGGCACTGTATCCTTCTACGTGCCATGCTTTTACCTTCTCATGCTCCAGGTTCTCGGCTATAGCATCAACAATAGCTTTAACATGGGTATCAGAATCACCGGTGCAAAGAACGAAAAAGTCGGTTTCATGTTGCTAAAAAACTATCTTAATTGCTTATTTAAATACCCTTTCAAGGAACGAAAATCTTTGCCAATAATAACAGTAGCTTCCAATTGCAGGTCAGGATTAATCTTTGGTTGAACTCGATTGAAAGGAATTCCCAATACCTTAGCTAATTTCTTGCCATACATCATGTTCAACGAACTACGATCCAATACTAACGAAGAGTCCACGTTAAAACTGCGATAATTATTAATATCCACTACGTCAAAATTTTGCCTTCGCAAAACGTCGGCAAAACGATCTGCAATGCCACGCACACCACAACCATTCAATACTTGTACCCGAATTATTTTTCCCACGGATACTTCCTGAACCGTGGTAACCTGCACTGGTTTGATTGCTGCTTTCCACTTTTCCCACAAACCATATTTGTACACAAACGATCCAAGTAACACAAGGTTGATGACCACCAATAGACCAATAGCAAGATTGAGAAACTGCGACCTTATTCCGCTTGAAGAACGTACTGGTTTTCGCTTTGGTACCAATTTACGCTTGGAAACAGAACGTATTCGCCGTCTGGTCACAATAATTTTCCCTCCCGGAGATTTAAAAAAATAACCGAGAATGTGCCTCGGTTATTTGAAAACCACTCTCGCCTTCTTTGAAATTGGATATTATCATCTACTGCCTTCAGTTAGTTTACCGATACATCCAATAGGGAGTGTATGGGATTGAACGATAATTTAATATAAATTGAAAATTACGACTGGGAGCATATCTCAGTTGGGCATTTGAAACAAACATGCCACCTTTGAAAAATGAACCTGGCTGGTTTGGCAACAGTTTAGCTCCAAATGGCTGGTTCATCAGGTAACCCCACTGCAAAGTAACAACCAAAGGGTCTGCAAGTTGATATTCCATGGTATTAAGGTACATGGCCCGAGTGAAACTATGACCATTAACAGAAAGCAGCGAAAGTGAATAGCTCTGGTAGATCCGAAATCGGTCAGAATCCAACAGTCCCGAAACCGGTCTCAATGGGTTAAGTCCGTATTTTAGAACATTCTGAAGATCTAAGCCTTGTTTTGCCTGAGATTTCAACTGAGCAGAAACCAAAACAGGTACTAACATAATCAACGCTATTACTACAATAATTTTTTTCATCGTTACCTCCATAAATTAAATCACTTCCCAGTGCGGTAAACCGCAGCTAAGACAACCTAAACTATCAGTCGCATAATATATTTTCACGATACTGTAATTATCAAATTATCAATTAACCTTGTATTGCCAATCCAAACCGCCAAAGCGATTAAAACTTCACCTTCCAGCTTTAATAGCTCGCGGAGTTGATACGCATCGACAATTGCTACATAGTCTATTCGAGCTGACGGAGCGCTATTAATAATCTTGCTCATTTCTCTTTTGAGGAACTCTGCATCGCGTTCTCCTGCCTCGATGAGCTTTTTGGCATGCATCAATGCTTTGTAGAGCACCACTGCTTCTTTTCGTTCACTTTCTGAGAGATACGTATTTCTTGAACTCATTGCTAAGCCATCTGGTTCCCGTACAATAGGAGCTATGACAATTTCCAAATCGAAATTTAAGTCGCGCACCATTTGTCGTACCACAATAGCCTGCTGAGCATCTTTTTGGCCAAACACTGCCAAATGCGGTTTGACAATATTAAACAACTTAGTCACTACTGTGGTGACCCCTCTGAAGAATCCTGGTCGAGATGCGCCACAAAGTCCGGTTGTAATTTTCTCCACGTTCACGTAAGTAAGATAAGGTTGAGGATACATTTCTTCTATTGAGGGATAGAAAACAATATCACATCCATTTGCTTCTGCCAATTTTTCGTCGCGGGCAAAATCGCGGGGATAGCGATCAAAATCCTCATTCGGGCCAAACTGAGTGGGATTAACAAAAATACTCATCACCGTTACATCGCTCTTTTGTCGAGCAATGCGCAGCAAACTAAGATGCCCTTCATGCAAATACCCCATAGTAGGCACAAAGCCAATAATTTTGCCATCTCGTCGCAAACGCTCTGCTGTTTGCTGCATCTCTCTAATTTTAGTAATAACTTGCATTTAGGAAACCTGTTTCGCCTGAATGAATGATTTCTCTCAGGAAAGTTCTTTGAACTTGTACCTTATGAACTTCAATAGCTTTCCTGCAAAGATGGAAATTTGCTTTCCTTTACATCGGCAACATACTGCTCAAAAGCAGAACGCATAGCTTTACCTAATTCCACATACCGACGTACAAATTTAGGTTTGAATTCTTCAAACAATCCCAACATGTCGTGAGTAACCAGAATCTGACCATCACAATCTGGACCGGCACCAATACCGATAGTGGGCACTTGCACATTTTCAGTTACCTTTTTCGCCAATGCCGCAGGTACTTTTTCCAGGACAATAGAAAACACTCCTGCTTCTTGCAAAATTTTGGCATCAGTCAGCAACTGTTTGGCCTCGTCTTTATCTTTGGCCCGTAATCGATAGCCACCAAATTTGTTAATCGATTGAGGAGTTAATCCTAAATGTCCCATCACAGGGATACCCAAATCAACGAGCCGACGAATAGTTTCAGCCATTGGTGCGCCACCTTCAAGCTTCACTGCTTCGGCTCCCCCCTCTTTAAGACAACGACCAGCATTCTCTACAGTTTTTTCTATGCTTACTTGAAACGATAAAAACGGCATATCTGTCACCAGGAGTGCACGCCTTATTCCCCGTGCCACAGCCTGGGTATGATAAATGATAGCATCCATAGTTACTGGAATAGTAGTTTTATATCCGGCTACTACCATTCCTACTGAGTCGCCTACTAAAATTAAGTCAACACCTGCCCGATCCAACAGCGTGGCCATAAGGTAATCGTATGCAGTTAAACAAGCGATTTTTTCTCCTCGCTTTTTCATGGCCATAATTTCTGGCACTGTTACTTTGCCGGCAGCTGTTTTTTCGCTGGCCATTATTATTAATCCCTTCAAAAACTCGATTCAATCACACCACCACCCAATACTACATCTTGTTGATAGAACACAACCGATTGTCCAGGCGTTACTGCCCGTTGTGGCTTTTCAAATTCAATCCGTACTTCAATTTGTGATTGTGGATATAGCCAGGCAAAAAAGCCTGGGTCTTTGTAACGAATTTTCACGAATGCACGCATCGGAGTTTCCAACTTTTCCAAAGCGATCCAATTCACCTGCGTTGCTATTAATCCGCGGCGATAAAGCTCCTCTTTTTGTGCTACTACCAGACGATTCTCTTCCGGGATGATTTCTACCACGTAAACTGGCTTCCCCACTGCAACCCTCAAACCACGACGCTGACCAATAGTGTAAAAAGGATAACCACGATGCTGTCCCAGTACTCTACCAGCAGTATCCACAATCTCACCGGCACCAATTTTCTTTTCTACTTCCGGCACTCGCTGACGAATAAAACGGGCATAGTTATCATCTGGAATGAAACAGATTTCTTGACTTTCACTTCTTTCTGCTGTTTTTAGCTTTAGCGAACGAGCGATTTCACGCACTTGCTCCTTGCGTAATTCTCCCACAGGGAAAAGCGTAGAGCTCAAATCGTCCTGGGACAATCCCCAAAGAGCATAGGACTGATCTTTGGTAGAATCACAACCTTTAAGTAATAAGTATCGATTGATTTGGGAATCAAATTGAACTCGGGCGTAATGGCCCGTGGCAAAATAGTCGGCACCAATCTCATGGGCTTTTTGTCGTAAACTACCCCACTTAATTCGAATATTGCACACAATACACGGATTGGGTGTCCGACCTTTGAGGTACTCCCCAATGAAGTTTTCAATTACTATTGACTCAAATTGCCGACGGAGGTCAACGACATAATGGGGAATCCCGAACTTTTGACATACAGCTCGAGCATCGTTAATCGACCCCAGTGAGCAACATGCAGTTTCACGATAAATATTACCCCCTACATGTTGATAATCCCATAATTGCATTGTGAGTCCGACAACCCGATAACCTTGTTTTTGCAAAAGTACCGCTGCTACCGAGCTGTCTACTCCCCCACTCATGGCTACTGCCACAGTGATACCTTTTGGGGTAGCCATAGTCTATTTGATAACTTCTTGCGTTCTTTTCTTTTCTTTGGTAATCTGGCGTTTTCGATAGTCGGCAATTGCAGCTTTAAGCCCATCTTCCGCTAACACTGAGCAATGTATTTTGACAGACGGTAAACCATCTAATGCTTCAACTACGGCTTTGTTGGTAAGCATCTCAGCTTCTTCAATCGTTTTTCCTTTTACCAACTCAGTCATTATACTACTGGTTGCAATCGCAGCACCACAGCCAAAAGTTTTAAATTTAATATCCTCAATCACGCCATTGTTGACCCGAATGGTAATTTTCATCATATCACCACATATAGGGTTACCCACCGTGCCCTCACCATCTGGATTTTCGATTTCACCTACATTCCTGGGATGCATAAAGTGATCCATTACTTTCTCGCTGTACAAAGTTTATCCTCCCCAAAAAATTGATTTTTTCCGTTGGTGAAAATAATTTCTAAGACCGCATTGATAGATATGTCGCATAATGATTTCACCTAAAAAACGCAAACAGTATCCCCAAAATCACCCCAATCTGACCCGCCCAAAAGATGAACATCCACTTGATAAGGTCTGCCCGCAGGGCATGCATATCTGTCCGGACCATAGCAATCTCATCTGTGATGCGCTGATTGACCTTAGCCACCTCCTCCGACAAACGATGCTCGAATTTCTCCTCCACAAACGTCAGCACATCATCTCTGGTATGATTACTTACCCGATTCAAAAGCTCTACCAGTGAATCAGCACCATCTTCACCCAACTTCTCCCGCAATACTGCGGTATGTTGATTAGCTCCATCTTAAGCCCTCCTAATCTGGCAACCCCCTAGCAAAATCTAAAAATGACAATAAAACCTACCTAAAAAACGCAAACAGTA
>MZGM01000125.1 GCA_002085035.1 Candidatus Zhuqueibacterota bacterium 4484_219 | reverse complement strand
TGCCTCTTCAAGTTGAAGTATCTGATGCACTGTGGCAGCTATGTCTTCAGTTTTGGTATTTGTCATCGACTGTACTGTAATGGGGGCATCACCGCCAATCGGCACTTTTCCTACGATCACCTGTCGCGATTTGCGTCGTGGTTTCATCTTTTTGCCACCCGGATTGTTCTTGACTACCTCTATTTCAATATCATAGTAATGTTTCTGTAATTCAAGGTTGAAGTGAGGGTACTATCGATTTTTTTCTAAAAATTTCAGCCACCCACTGTGCGGATTCCGTTGGATGAAATAATCTATTACTGAAGGTTCGTCCAGAATTTCACCGGTAACCGTTCTGAATTTTTGAATGCGGAAAAACTCCCGATGATAAACCAAATTGTCACTATCTATGAGAAAATAATTGTGGCGCAGATTCACGATGCGTTGTTTAGCTTTAGGGTATTTGAAGTAATTAACCTTGGCAGGAATGTAAGGAGACCTCTGGACTTTAAATTTACTGCGCGCATTTTTCAATTCGTTTATCACCGTGATCTGGATATTTCCCAGTACTGGTACACGAAAACCTTTGAGAGCATACTTACCAGGGGGGACATTTGCTAAAGCAAAATAACCCCTATCATCAGTAGTTACCCAGTATCGTTGGAACTGAGGTACTCCTTTCACCAATACTTTACCTACAATTGCTACCTCAATTCCATAACGCACTGTTGCAGTTATCCCATAGCAATGAAACAAATCCACTGTTACTGAGCCAATTACTAAATAAGAGTATTTTTTGCCCGGCTCTTTTAATCCCCGGGAAGTAGTGGCACACTGCACAAAAAAAACAGCGGCCGTAATTAATAAGACAAAGTTTTTGCGCTTATTCCACATTTCTCTTCTGATTGTCAGGATGTTGTAGTGTTCTATGTTTGTTAGTCTTAAAAAACATCGCCAGGCAAAAAATCCAGAATACAAACCAAAAAAACATAAAGGGATCGCTCAAAGTAAAACCCTGCTTACCGAAACTTTGCAGTATTTTGATCAGTGGGTAAAGAGCAATCAATAAGTAAAAATACTTTTGGTACTTAGCTGAAAAAGTTTTCTTAATTTGATGGGCTATAATGGACGTAATTGTGATTGAAAATAGCAGCCCAGCAAAAATAATTAGCCAGATGAGCCAACTTTTCATTTAATCGTGCTCTATTGAGTTTGACAGTTTAAAATTATTGCCGTGATTTCAGAAGGATGGGAAACCAAAAAGTCTGGTCGCAACGCCCGAAGCAAGTTTTCTGAACCATATCCATAAGTTACAGCACATGTTTTTACTCCTGCATTTCGGCCAGACATGATGTCATTATCTGTGTCTCCTATCATCAATGTACGTTTTACAGTGGATTGGGTAAGCTCAATAGCCTTCAGTACTATATCTGGCTGTGGTTTGTGATTTGTCACATCTTCAGGTCCCAAAATAAAGTTGAAGAAGCTTTGGCAATTTAACCCTTTCAAAATGCCCAGGCAAAAGGACCGAGGTTTGTTAGTAGCCACCACCATTTTGATTTTACCGCGTTTCAGTTCCTGAAGGAGTTCCATTATTCCCGGGAAAAGTTGGGTTTGATCTAACAGATGATTCTGGTACAAATTACGGAAGCGTTGCATGAACTCTTTTCTGCGGTAATATAGCTCAGGGGGCAAAACCATTTCTACAAAACGCCGCGGTCCGGGACCAATAGCTTGTTGTGTTTCGATTAATGAAATAGGAGATAATCCCCACTCTTCACGCACTAAATTGACACACGTCATTACATCAAAAGCGGTGTCGACAATGGTACCATCTAAATCAAAAATCACGGTGTCAAATTTGGATTGTGTTGTCATTTGTAACGGCTGATTTGGTTTTACTTGGTATGCAATGCAAGAAATCGCTGGAGAGAGCGATCGTACGTCCGTTCAACCTCCGGTGGAAAAAAGCAAGCTGGTAACTCGCCGTGTTGCCAGTGGTAAGATAAGCATTCACAACAGCGCCCCTTACGGGAACATGGTTCATAAGTACAATTACACTTTGTTAGATTATCCTTCAGATTTGGACATTCAGCCATTGGTTACACCTCCTCGTTTTTTTGCATTATGGAATCAAGATCAATATTCAAAAATAACAGATTTTCTGCACAAAAGCAACTCTTTTTTCCGATTAATGATTCCTTAACGCAATTCAACCGCAGAGAAGGCAAAGAAGGCGCAGAGGGTGCTGAGCTATTAATAATCTTTGCGCATTATGTGGATAATTTGCGAACTCCTGCCCCAGGTTGGCGGTTAGATTTTTTGCAAAAAGCAAAGATTTGATTGACAGTACTGTGGAGGAATTGGGAGGAAGCCCTGATTAGCTGTGGTTACGAAGAGATTCGTAGCGCAATGAGACGACTAATAATTAAGGGGCTAAAAATGTTCATAATAATTAATTTTGATCTCTCGATTGGAGTAAGGTATGTTGTGTTTATTTTGAAGGATGTTTTTTAAGCTTATTTCAATGTAGAGCTGCTGGGCGAACGTCCAGCGGAGACCAGCGTTGAAATAGCCTTTGCCTGAACCGAGTGCGTTGTCTTCGTTATCGTTGAGAGCAAAATCATATTCAGCAACCAGAGCGAGATCGGGGTTGAGGCTTTTAATGATGCCCACGAAAAGATTAGGATCGGAATCGCCGTCGCTTTTCTCCAGGCTGTAATTAATGCCGCCGTGGAGACTAAGGTCACCAAGGAAAACATAATTTTTACTAGCAACAGCAAAAAAGCCCCGTGATTTGACGGTGTAACGCTTGGTTGAATCGATGTAAGCTCCATATCCCTGAGAATCGAACCCCAAGACAATAGCTGGTAAGGCGATATTTTCATCAATGAGGCGATAGCGGAGCTGTACACCCGGATCAGGGTTCCAGTTTACTTTCCCTTCCCCGATAACGTTTTCGCCACCATAGGAAAGGCCAAGAAGCAAGCGCGAAGATAGGCCGATCCCTACTGATGCTATTACTCCCCCCTGTGGGTACAAACGTAAAGTTACGTCATAGCTACCTCGTGTTAAAGTGCCAGCCGTGGGAGTGTCAATCAACATCCGAGGTGGGGGAAATTGTTCTTGAGCTGTGCAAACCATGCTAACGATTACTAACAACAGAAAGAAAAACAAGCCACTTATTATTTTTTTATCCATGAGAGTGCCCTTATCTTTAGGTGATGATTTTTCAGTAACCAATATAAAATAAGAGGATTTTAAGATAATGTCAAGCGAAATTTAAATCTGTCCTTATTTCAACTCCCCGAGTAGGCCAATATTGAAAGTTGTGAATCCTGTACCGGCAAAGAAAATTGATTGACAATTTCCTTGGAAATCCTTACATTGTACCGGTATTAACTTTAGTAGTTTCCAACCTCTAAATTAGGAGTAATAAGCGATGAAAATTGGCGTTCTCCAATTTCAGCCGAAATTTGGTAAGGTAGAAATGAATGTAAATCGAGCCGAGGAGTTTCTGATAACCAAATCCTGGGATCTGGCAGTACTGCCAGAGTTGTTCAATACAGGATACCAATTTATTGATAGGAAAGAACTCGAACATCAGGCGGAACTTATTCCCAATGGCTATACTACAGAACGTTTGATAAGAATTGCACAGAGACAACAAGGTTACATTGTTGCTGGCATAGCGGAAAAAGCTACAGAGGGATTTTACAATAGCGCGGTGTTGATTGGCCCCCAAGGCTATCTGGGGCACTATCGGAAGGTGCATCTATTCTATGAGGAAAAACTGTGGTTTCAGCCAGGAGATAAGGGCTTTCGTGTCTATGATATCGGAATGGCCAAAATAGGACTGATGATTTGCTTTGATTGGATTTTTCCCGAGGTGGCGCGTACCCTGGCTTTGCAGGGAGCGGATATTCTTTGTCAACCTGCCAATTTGGTATTGCCTTATTGTCCGGATGCTATGATCACTCGAGCAATCGAAAACCGGGTTTTTACGATGACAGCAAACCGCATCGGAACAGAAAAGCGAGGCGATCGGAACGAACTCCACTTTATCGGTCAAAGCCAAATTGTCGATCCCAAAGGTAACTTACTTTTTCGTCTGAAAGCAGATACTGAGGAGTTAAAAGTAATCAAGATTGATCCTGCAGCGGCGCGAGATAAGTGGCTTACTACCCATAACCATATTTTCAAAGATCGACGTCCAGAGGTTTACGCTTTGGAGTAGAAAAAAATATTGAAAAACGTAAAATAACTGTTGCTTTTGGGTAATTAATGTAGTACATTAATTTGTTCCCTTTTGGGAATTCGCCACTGAGGCGGGCAAATAACAGTACACCGTTTTTGCGCCTTAAAGAAAGTGTTATGCTGTGAAAAGGTTTTGTACGATCGTTCCAGCAGACATTTGGTGGTTGCGTGTGGGCGAGCAGAAGGTGTGAGCACAACACGCAATCCTTATTTACGAAAGGGCAAGAAGCTGGTTGTACGCATCAAACAAAACCTTACAGAAAGGTGATTCCTCATGGAAAAAGGAGTCGTAAAGTGGTTTAACGAAGCCAAAGGTTATGGTTTCATTCAGCGTGAATCCGGAAACGACGTTTTTGTGCATTATAATGCAATCGTTGGTGACGGTTTCAAATCGTTGAATGAAGGTGATCATGTACAATTTGAAGTTGAAAGAGGTCCGAAAGGATTTCAAGCAACCAATGTATCGAAAACATAGCCCTTCGTTGTGTGATGTAAAGGTCCCTGTCTGTTATGGACAGGGACCTTTTTGTTTTGGAATAATCCCGGATTGAAGTTGTTACTTTTTTTACTCCACCTTGACCTTCAAAACTGTTATTAAGCTGCTTCCAAATCTGGAAGTTGGTACAACTCTCACAAGTGTCTCTGGCTTCACCCTCCCCAAGACTAGCCATGTCACCGTGGAAATCTACAACCTCCTGGGTCAGAGGGTGAGGACTCTGGTGGATGGTGCAATAGATGCAGGTTTGCACACGGTAGTCTGGGATGGCAGGGA
>MZGM01000124.1 GCA_002085035.1 Candidatus Zhuqueibacterota bacterium 4484_219 | reverse complement strand
CCAAACCCCTGCGAATTCTTCTCCCCGATGCCGCATTCCCAGGCCACCCGCATCAGTTCCACACTGCCTGTTAGATCAAAATAGGTCTCAAAGGCCTTGATCTGCGTTTCCTCGGGGGTGCCTTCTTTAAGAGTAATGAGCCTGGACTTTGGCTTGTAACTCTCCGGGATGGTAAAAGACAACCGCTCATCATCTGGCGGACATTGATGAATAGCCTCATGCTTTTGGAGTAGATTCTGTCGGATGGCTTCAGAAAGGGCAGGATCGTGAGGACGATAGTAGTAGGGCATCAGTTTACCCCCTCGTTCCCGCATGGTGGAAACCACTATGGGCGACAAACACTTGAAATGGGTGGTCTCCTTAAATTCCGGCATGGGCAGAGTTTCCACCTGTTCAATAAAAAATCGCCCACCCGCCACAACAATTTCTGTCGATTCGAAAAGACCCAGAACAAAATTTTGCACAAATTCATCCAACATCGGGCTGGCTACCTGTAAAATCCAGGAGCTTCGCCTCCCTGCAGTAAGTTTAGTTCCCTGCCTGCGAACATTGGGAATCCATAGCCTGGAGAACGTAAAAAGTTTCAGCAATTTGCCGCTTGGAGCCGGATAGCCGCGCTGGTGTAAAAAATCGGCATAGGCCGGCGATGCCTTGGCTAATACCTTATAAATCGCTGCGGAGAGTTGATATTGGTAGTTAATAGGAACATAGGTAGGATTCTCTTGGGGACTGAGGATTAGTTTGAGGCGCATATTTGTCTCCTATCCCCCTACAGTTTGTTCAAATACTGCTGAAAAAGCTTTGGAGCTAACTGCTGCATTTCTATTCGTAATTCGAAGTCAATACTTGGCTGCAATCTTGACTGATCTAGAAACAAACACTGAGCAAATCGTCGATAACGTTCCAAATTAGTAAGTGGAAGTGTCCCTCTCTGTTGCCAATGCTTTCGTGCTACATATTGTCGCATCACGCCATCTTGCTGAGGAATCGTAAATAGCCCATTTAACCACCCAAAAATTGGAATCAGGCTCTCAGCTACTGCCTCATCAGGGTAAGTCATTTTAAGTTCCCGATAAAGATTCTTCAGATCAGGATAAGCGAGTTTTTCGTAATCCAATCTCAGAGGATCAATAAACAAAGCACGAAGGTAATCCAAGCGCGCTTCGTCGTACCACTTCAATTGCCAGGCGCAGTCACCCAAATATCCCCAGAGTCTTGCATCGAATAGCTGGTAAGTAGTAAGGTAATCAAGAATCAGATGATGGGCCTGGCGGAAATCATTGAGAACCAGATAGCAATAACCAATGTGAAGGCTCTGTTCACGACCATCAAGATAGCCTACGTCTTTTTCAGATATCTTCTGAAGGAGTAATTGGCAAAGGGGTCTTTCAGCCAGAGCAAATTCCCTTGCTGAAATTTCCCCCCTGCAACGAGTTGCTACTAATGTTTTCCAACTTCGTATCAGGCCAGTTTTACTGCGTCCGTTCTTTTGAATAAGTTCTGAAAGCAAGTTGGTTACATTTTGCAATAAGCTTAAATCGCTCAAACAGGGATCAAGGGCGTGTGCTTTATTGAAGTAATACCGGGCAGCCTCAAAGTCTCCGGCCTCGAAGGCTGCCCGACCTCGTTTTTTGTCAGTAACTGCACCATTGAACAGTCCGATTTGTTGGGATTTTATTTCTCCCATGGTGGTTTCTCAGGTAGGTATTTATCAAATTCCTCGATGAGTTTAGCCTCATATTCACGGGTATATTCCCCGGCAAGGAAAATATCCAGTACTTCTTCATAGAAGCGTTGCCAGGACTCTTCCTCATGTCCAGGATTAATGGGATAGAATCGGGCGTTGTTAGCGCGAGCGGCTCTCAGATCGCCGGGAGCATCGCCAATCATCAAGATGCGCTCAGGGGGATATTTACCATCGGCAGCCAACGCCAGATGTTCCTTCTTGCTTCCCATCTCTTGCCCGGCAATGATTGCGACATATTTGGCAATATCGTGCTCTTGCCATTCCCGTCGCAATGCCTCCCCAGGAGTGGCAGAGACCACAATGATATCAGCCTTAGGGGAAAGTTTTTCCAGACTTTCACGTACAAAGGGAAACGGAGGAACGCCATGTACCATATCGGCAACAGTGCGATTTACTGCTTCGCTCCACTCTAATGCACGGGTTAGAATAGGATCGTGACTTTTTTCCACTGCTTCTTTTAAAGCTGGATTTCCCAGAGGGACCCCCGAATCGATAAATTCTTGTAAAGTTGGTACTTGAGGAATTTCCACCTGACGGCGTTGCACCTCGGGACGTTCTCGAAGTAGATCAAACACTTTCACTAACGCCGGAAAACGATTCACTCCCCGCCATTTGGAATAAAGGTTTACAAACTCCGCGGCTTCGCGAGCATATTTTGAAACCGCTTGCAAGTTCCAATATTTGATGATATTAGGGATAAAGCATTCTTTGTGTTTTAGCTCCATAGTGTCAAAAGCACAACCATCTGAATCAATTCCGACAAAATACTCATGTTTGGGTTGAAATTCGACCAGTTCCTTTTGTGACTCGTGTACCATCATCTTCCTCCTTTTTTAGATAATTGCAGTACCTTACGCAACCTAAAGGTCGCGGCTATCATTCATTTAAGATGTAAATTGTCTAATTTCGTAGAACTCTAAGATAATTGGAATTAAAAGCCGTAAATGGCTTTCCAGCTAATTCATTACCCTTCTTTTGGGGAGCTGTATCAAAAGGCATTTTTAACCGCAAGGATCGCAAAGGGCTAATTATCTATTTATAAAAATGTTGCCTATTTTGTGCTCCCGTTGCGTTCCTTTTCTAATTGCGATGAATCGAGATCGGCTACGTCTCTCGATATGTTTGCGGAACGTATTCTTTCAACTTCTTCTCAGCAAAAATCGGTTTGAAGCGGGCAAAGCGCTGCAAGCCGTTTACCAGAGGAACGCTTACCCAATCCTCGCCAATAAGCGGACGAGCATAGGCAACGAAATCGTCAGTGACATCAATTCCATTAGGAGCAAGCCATGCTTTGGGAAATGAGCGTTCGGAATTGGCCACTTTTTCCAGAGGTACTTTATCGTAGTAAACATTGTAAATACTTCCCGGTTGCCGCAAAATGGTAGCCATAAACCCATTTCCATCTTCAATCGCAATCTGCACCGCCTTTTCACCGACCTTGTAAGCTTCGTCCAGATCGACCGTAGAAGCATAAATCATCGTATCGCGCTGATCTGTCCCGGCCACTTGTCCACGGGCTGCACCATGTGCCTTCAATCCCACACTATTCAAATAATTCACTACAACCTGCTGTACAGTCAGTTTACTGGAGCTAAATGCGGTATGGCCGAAGGCATCCTTCAGTTCGCCCAGATCTCCCACAGGGAATCCCTCACTAACCACCACCAGACAGCGGCCACTCCTAGATAGCTCTTGATTCACATTTTCTGCCATTTGTTCCAGGGTCAAATTGGACTCTGGCATGTAGATTTGCAGAGGCATTTCGCGGTAAGGATCGGCCAGGCGAGCTGCAGCCGGAATAAAACCAATCTTTCGCCCCATCACCTGAATTACCAGTACTGGATCGGAGGGACTGGAACCACGATTCTCTTCGTTAGCATTCTGAATGTTGTACGCCCAATAGCGCGCCACACTGCCATACCCGGGAGTGTGGTCAATCAATTTAAATTCAGAATCTCCCACATCGTTGTCGATAGTTTTGGGCACTCCCACGGCAACCAGGTCCAATCCGCGCTTTCTGGCAAGAATACTTACTTTATTGGCTGTATCCATAGAGTCGTTACCACCGATGTAGAAAAAATAGCCTACATCATGAGCTTTGAACACCTCTACCACGCGCTCAAAATCTTCCTGTTGTGTCGATTTAAGTTTGTAGCGGCATGTCCCAATAGCACCAGCAGCGGGGGTAGTTCGCAATAGGGCAATTTCCTCTTCGGGCTGCGCGCTTAAATCAAGTAACTCTTCCCGCAAAATGCCCTCGATCCCATGATAGCCAGCATAAATAGTTCCGAAAATTTCTGGAAACCGCTTGCAGCTGTCAATCACCCCGCGCAAGGAGTTATTAATTACTGGAGAAGGACCACCCGATTGAGCAACCACAACATTTTTCAATTTCGCCATAGCTTCTTTTCCTCCTATTTTTAGACATTATTTAACCAAAACCAATGGAACATCAGTTTTGCGCATCACTTGTACAGTGGTGCTTCCCAAAATAAGTTCTCTAATACGTGATTGTCCATATGCTCCCATAATAATTAAATCGAATTGAGCCTTGGCACAAAAAGAGACAATCTGTTCCTCAGCGTTACCTTTAGCCACATCAGTATGAACTTCGATATCGTATGTTTCCAAATACTTTTTCCCTTCTTCAGCGATCTCTTTAGCATGAAACAAATCATTGTCCACGGTAAACACAGTAACTGGAAGTCCCAGACTGTGAGCAAAATAGCCAGCCATAGGTAAAGCTCTGTTTGAATTTGCGCTGCCGTCGTAGGGTACTAAAATTCGACGAATAGGCCGATAGGATTCAGGACTGATAAACAGTGGTTTAATACACTCTCGCGAGATTGCATCAATCGTGGCTCCCATCAACTTTGTCCCCCATTTGGCAAATTCACCTCGAGCACCCAAAACTACCAGATCTGCCAAACGAGATTGTTCACAAATCAACTCAACTGGTGAACCTTCCAATTTCTCTGCAGTGAAGGGAATTCCCTCCTTTTTTAAAATTTCCACACACTTGTTTAACACTTTTTCTGCCTTCTCATCAAGCAAACGACGAGATTCTTCCAGATAACTAGAAGAAGGTACAACCGGCGCAAAACCATCGACTCCCAAATAAACTGACCATTCAAAAATACGCACATCAATCACAGTAATGACTTTCAGCTTCGCCTTAAACGAATTAGCCAAGTGAATGCCGTATTTCAAGACAGCATCAGTGTAAACCGATCCATCAATTGCTAAAAGTATTGACTTGATC
>MZGM01000123.1 GCA_002085035.1 Candidatus Zhuqueibacterota bacterium 4484_219 | reverse complement strand
GTAGACGGCATCCTGGGTGAGGGACGAGAAATGGCTGCTTGGGGCCCCAATGTGGTAGTAAAAATACCCTGTACACAAGCTGGTTTAATAGCAGCAAGAATATTAGAGTCGGAGGGTATCCCCACAGGGATTACTTTGATTTTTTCACCAAGCCAGGCACTGGTGGCAGCCAAAACTGGAACTAGCTATCTTATCCCCTTTGTGGGACGTCTGGACGATATTTCCAGCTTTGGCATGGAGCTGATTGGTCAGATCAGGGAAATTGTTAGCAACTACCCCGATTTTAAAGCAGAGGTTGTTGCTGCCAGTTTACGTAATCCTTTACACATCCTGGAAGCAGCACTGATGGGGGTACCTATTGTAACAGCACCGTTGTCCATTTACCAGCAGTTGTTAAAACATCCCCTGACCGATGTGGGAATACAAAGATTTCTCCAGGATTGGGAGAAGGTAAAAAAATCTTAATGGGAGGTAAGTTTGAATCACGAGGATGTTATTCAACGGGGGAAAAAAGTAGTACGCATTGAGACTGAGGCAGTTGCAGAACTCGAAAATCGTATCGACGAATCTTTTAAAAAAGCAGTAGATATTATCCAACATACCCGGGGCCGAGTAATTATTACTGGAATTGGTAAATCTGGTATCATTGCGAAGAAGATTGCATCTACATTGTCCAGTACAGGCACTGCTGCATTTTTCCTGCATCCTACTGAGGGAGTGCACGGCGAATTGGGGATGGTACTCAAGGATGATGTGGTGATTTGCGTTTCTAAAAGCGGTAACACCCCGGAACTGGCTCAGCTTATCCCTATTTTCAAACGGCTTGGAGTGTCAATTATTGCCATAACCGGCAATCCCGATTCTGAATTGGGACGAAATAGCGATGTGGTTCTGGATGTTAGTGTTCGAGAGGAGGCCTGTCCATTTGACCTTGCTCCTACTGCCAGTACTACCGCTGCTCTGGTAATGGGGGATGCTTTGGCTGTGGCACTTTTGCAACTGCGTAATTTTACCCGTGAGGACTTTGCCAGAGTGCACCCTGGTGGTGTTATCGGTAAAAAATTGTTACTTCGTATCGACGATTTAATGGTTTCTGGGGACCGTATTGCCAAAGTAAGTGCAGACACTCCGCTCAAAGAAGTAGTTTACGAAATTACTTCTAAGCGCTTTGGTGCTACTTAATGATGTGTGGGAACTATGCGCGTGCGATATTATGACTCCTAACCCTAAAGTAGTCAAAACTGGCACCCTGGCTATTGATACCATTAACCTGATGAAGGTCTACGCCATCAATCAAATCATTGTCGTTGATGGGCAAGATGTTCCTATCGGTATGATTCATATTCACGACTTGCTGAAAGCTGGAATAGTGTAGCATTGATGCTTATTTTGAGGTTAAATAGTCGTAAACAAAGACTTTAATAGAAGCGAGCATGCGAGTAAAAAAAGTAGTTAAAAACACCCTGATTTATTGGTTTGTATTTTACTCTTTTATTTTCATTCGATTGATTTCACGACGACGGGCGCTTCAAGTACTGGAAAATTTGGGACGGTTGACTTATTACCTGGTACCTTCAGTACGCAGACCAATCATTAAACATCTGGAGATTGCTTTTGGGCAAGAGAAGACTGAAGCAGAAATCCGACAGATGGCTAAGCAGGTACTGGTAGATTTGGGTCGCAATGCGGTAGATGCCATTCGTTTGCCAATTTACAGCCGCGAACAGATAGAGCAAATTGTAAAGATTGAGGGAAAAGAAAATATCGATCAAGCTCTTCAAAAGAGACATGGTGTTCTGTTGGTTACTGGCCACATCGGGAACTGGGAACTGATGGCTGCTACTATCGCTATGCAGGGTTATCCGCTTTATGTAATAGGAGCTACTTTGTATGATAAACGTTTGGATCGGATAGTGGTCAACAATCGAATGCGGGCAGGCTATTACAATATTCCCCGAGGTAACAGCGCTAAAAAGATTCTAAAAACCTTACGTCAAAATGCTATTCTGGGAATTTTGATTGATCAGGATACCCGGGTAGATGGCGTTTACGTTGATTTTTTTGGCCGACCAGCCCATACTCCTATCGGTCCAGTGGTATTAGCTTTAAAGACTAAGGCTCCTATCGTCCCGTTAGCAATTCAAATGCAGCCAGATTACACCCATTGTATTCGTATTGAAAAAGAAGTACCGTTAGAAGTTACTGGTAATCGACAGCACGATTTAGAGGTTAATACTCAACGAATAACTACCATCCTGGAGAATTTTATTCGTCGCCACCCAACCCAGTGGGTATGGATGCATGAGCGCTGGAAGAAACAGCCGGCAGAGGAGAGGAGATGAAAAGCAAAAAGTTATTTGCTAAAATAATTCTTGCAGGTTTGATTATGGGGAGTGGCCTCTGGATTGGTTGCCAACATCAGGAAAAAACGTCATTACCGAAAGCGGTTTCCTCAGAAATTCCAGATCAGGAGGGATGGAATTCTACTTTAATAATATCCAGCCTTGGAAAGGTCAATGCAAAGCTGCAATATGGTCACATGGCCAAATTTTCTGATAAACAAATCGTCTACTTTGATCAAGGTGTGCAACTCGACCTGTACAATGAGCAAGGTGAGCATAGTTCTCGCGTTACTGCAAAAAGAGGGCTTTTTAACGAACGTGAAAATTTTGTAGAAGCCATTAACAACGTAGTGGCACATTCCGATAGCGGCGATGTAACCCTTTTTACCAGTCGATTGCGCTGGGACGATCGGCGCAAGAAAATTATCACCAATGACTTCGTAACCTTTGTCACCGATAAGGATACACTTTACGGCTACGGTTTCGAATCCAACGCAAATCTGACACATTGGGTAATCAAAAAGCCCAGTGGTTTTTCGCATCGTCCCATGGAGGTGGATTTAGAACGCCATTTTGCTGAGCCTGTACCAACAAAAGTAGAGTCCACAGTGGTAGATACGTTTGCAACCATCGATACGCTAACTCATTAGGCTGATTTAGCCGATAACAGAAATAGAATATTAGAAACGGGAAAATACTGTAATAAAGTTTGCAGAACAAAATAGAATGAAGCTCTTTGAAAAATATTTGACGAGCTGTGTTTTGATTTTTAACTGTGTGTCTCTACTGACTCAATTGGCACAAAGTCAGGTGACATCACGATTACAACTGGTGCATGCTGATTCTTTGAGATATGAAAAAACACAGGGACAGGTTGCCTTTCACGTGCGAGGTAAAGTGAGGTTTGAAAAAGGATTAAAGACAGTCTCTTGTGATGACGCCTGGTATTTTCAAAATCTCGACAAGGTTGTCTTACGAGGAAGGGTGGTTTTAAGGGATTCCAGTCGCATTCTCAAGGCGGATCAAATTATCTACTACGGCGAACCAGAGCGAGAACTGGCTGAGGGGCACGTGTGGAGTAGAATTGATCAAATAATTTTCTCCAGCCAGCATCTGGTATATTTTGCTGAGAAGTACTGGGCAATTACAAAGGGTCAGGTGCACTTTGTCGATACTACCAATCAGGTGCAGCTATTTGCTGGTCAAGTAGAGTACAATCGCTTAAAGAAATACGCAATTGCTGTCCAGCAGCCTCGATTAGTAAAAATGGATACTACTACTCATGAGGAAATAGTAATCAGAGCAAAGCGGCTGGAATATGACGGTTATCGCAAATTGGCGTTTGCCCATCGGCAGGTACGGATTACTAAACAAGATGTTGTCTGTGAAGCCGAAGAAGCTGAATATCGAGCAAGAGAAGAAAAGATAATTATTCGAGGTAACCCAATCGTTTGGAAAGAAGGCGATCAAATGAGCGGGCAAACCATAGAACTTTACCTAAAAGAGATGAAATTACAGCAGGTGCATCTGATTGGCAAGGGAGTACTGCTCTCCCGATTTAAACTGGGGGAGCAGCAAATGGAAGACAAATTAACCGGAAATGATATCTGGATGTATTTTGACCAGGAGAAACTTACCAAAATTGTGGTGAAAAATCAAGCTACCAGTTTGTACCATGTGGTTGAGAAAAATGAACTGCAGGGCATAAATCAAGTTATGGGAGATAGAATTGTTTTAACCTTTAAAAATGGAAGAGTCAACACTGCTATTATCGATAGTTCACCAGGTAGTTCAAGGGGTAAATTTATGCCACCAGACTGAATAAGTTTGGTGATGAAAATCAGGCAGATTCACAACTCACTGAAAATTTAGAAATGAATCACACCACGAGTACTGTATTAAAAGCCGCGGGAGGGGGTAGAGGTGTTTTGCGTTCAGAAAACCTGGTAAAGGTTTATGGCAAGCGTCGAGTCGTGAATGAGGTCAGTATTGAAGTACGGCAGGGTGAGATTGTGGGGCTTCTGGGGCCAAATGGTGCCGGCAAAACTACAACTTTTTACATGATTACTGGCATGATTCGTCCCAATGCTGGACGAATTTTCCTTGATGGTCAAGATATTACGATGCTACCAATGTACAAACGAGCACGTATGGGCATTGGCTATTTGTCTCAAGAACCCTCTATTTTTCGCAAGTTAACCGTAGAGCAAAACATTATGGCGATTTTGGAGTATCAGAAAATTCCTGCCAGCGAGCGGCGGGTTCGGTTAGAAGAATTATTAGAAGAATTAGGAATAGCACATGTAGCAAAAAATCGGGGTTACAATCTCTCTGGGGGGGAACGTCGGCGAGTGGAAATATCCCGGGCTCTGGTGACCAACCCTAAATTTCTGCTACTTGACGAACCATTTGCCGGTATTGACCCCATCGCTGTTGAAGATATTCAAAATATCGTCTATCGCTTGAAAAAAAAGAACATTGGTATTCTTATCACCGATCACAATGTGCATGAAACTTTATCAATCACCGATCGTGCTTATCTTCTCTATGACGGGAAGGTGTTAAAATCAGGAACCTCGGAGTTCTTGGCGAACGATCAGGAAGCTCGTTCTCTGTACCTTGGCGACAAATTTAGTTTGGACAGGTATTAATACCGTCAATGGATCAACAAACCATCACAGAAACGGCGTTGCAAAAGCAAATCATCGGATTTCTCCAGAGGAATGAGTCTTATTTTCTGAAAGGATGATCAACTATGTTGAATGTCACTCAACGAATGTCCATGCAGCAAAAGCAATCGCCGCAGCAGGTACTGCTTTCTACTCTTCTCCAATTACCCATTCTCAGCCTGGAGCAACGGATCAAAATGGAGCTGGAAACTAATCCCTTGCTTGAAGAAGTGCAAGAAGAAGAATTGGAAATGGAGCAAAGCGAACCTGAAATGTTGATGGAACAAGACTCTGATGAGAAAATTGAAGATGGAAGCACAGAAGATGACAAAGAGAAGGAACAGGAGGCGGATTCAGAAGTCGAAGAAATAAAGGATGAAATCGATTGGGATTTAATTCTAAATGGGGATGAGGGAAGTGAATTTCACCTGCCTCGTGATCACAGTGCCGAGGTGTACGAAAAACAGGATGTGAGCCCAGTTACTTTATCAGAGCGTTTGTTGGAACAGTTGCATTGTTTGCCCCTGAATGACAAAGAAGTGGAGATCGGGGAATACATCATTTGGAATCTCAACGAGGATGGGTATTTATGTTGTGATGTAGACATGATAGCTCGTAACCTTGGGGTTAGCGAAGAAGAAGTGGAAAAAATTCTAAAAGTTATTCAGACTTTTGAACCTGCGGGCATCGCGGCTCGGGATTTACGCGAATGCTTACTTATTCAGTTGCGCGAACGTCACGGAAGCCCCGAAGCTATTGCTATTCTGGAAGATTATTTTGATGATTTTAAAAATAAACGCTTTGAGAAAATTGCCCAAAAGATGAACCTTTCACTGAAAAAGGTTAGGCAAGCTATGGAAGAAATAGCAAGTTTGAATCCTAAACCTGGCGAGGGATATATCTCTCAGGAGCAAAATTACATAATACCTGATGTGATTGTTGAACGGGTCAATGGTGATTTTGTGGTAACTCTGAATGAATCCCGTGTTCCTCATCTCCGTATCAATCAAACCTATCGTCACTTGTTAATGGATCGAAAAAATACACCTAAAGAGGTAAAGGAATACATTCGCAAACGTTTGGAATCAGCACGTTGGCTGATTAATTCCATTCATCAGCGCCGAAGGACACTTAAAACCAATGATTTTAAAGGATATCGCCGAAGATGTGGGGATGGATATTTCTACAATTAGCCGGGTAACTAATGGGAAATATGTCCAGACTGACTTTGGCGTTTTCGAGTTGAAGTATTTTTTCTCAGAAAAAATGAAAACGGTCGATGGAGAAGAGATTTCCAATCGTCACATTAAAGACCGCATCCGTGAGATTATTGAGAATGAAGACCCGCGTCGACCTTACAACGATCAACAAATTGTAGAACTTCTCAAGAAAGAGGGAGTCCGTATTGCCCGGCGTACGGTAGCAAAATACCGAGAGCAAATGATGATCCCAGTGGCTCGACT
>MZGM01000122.1 GCA_002085035.1 Candidatus Zhuqueibacterota bacterium 4484_219 | reverse complement strand
AATCCCAACTCCGCCCCCAGTATTCCCATCATAATGGGTAGGATAAACCTTTTGATCATCATTATTTATTCTCCGATGATTTTGACTAAGACTCGCTTGGGTCTGCGTCCATCGAATTCACCGTAAAAGATTTGCTCCCAGGGGCCAAAATCGAGTTTCCCTTTAGTAATTGCTACCACTACTTCCCGTCCCATAATCTGCCGTTTCAGGTGAGCATCAGCATTGTCCTCACCGGAATCATTGTGTCGATATTGATGAATCGGCTCATGAGGAGCAAGCTGCTCCAACCAATTAGTGTAATCGTGATGAAGACCAGACTCATCATCATTGATAAATACCGAAGCAGTAATGTGCATTGCATTCACCAGGACTATTCCCTCCTGAATGCCACTCTCTCGCAAGCATTCTTCTACTTGTGGTGTTATGTTAATAAAAGCAACCCTTGTCGGGGTATTGAACCAGAGTTCTTTGCGATAACTTCTCATCTCAAATCCTCCTGTAAGAATCATATTGAAAATACGTACGGAAAGCGAACCAAGTAGAGCAATTTTTTGTGAGAAACAATTAAAAATCAACTCAAAAAACTTGAGCTTTCACAAAGCTGAAATTAATTGCTCGTCAGCATGGTAGGAGCTACGTACAAGGGGAGCAGATTCCACATGGCGAAATTGCAATCGTAATCCTTCTTGCTTGAGTTCAGCAAATTCCTCGGGGGAAACAAAACGCTCGACCGGTAGACATTTCTGAGTAGGTTGAAGATACTGACCAATGGTGAGAAAATCACATCTCACACCACGCAAATCCCTCATAACCGCTAAAATTTCCTCTTTAGTCTCGCCAAGACCTACCATCAGCCCGGATTTAGTAACTGCCCCGTGTTTTTTGCTATTCTCCAAAACAGCAAGGGAACGTTGATAATTAGCCTGTGGTCTTGCGGTAGGATAAAGTCGGGGGACTGTTTCCACATTGTGATTAAGTACATCTGGTTGTGCATCTAATACAAGATTCAAAGCTTCCTTGCTGCCTCTAAAATCCGGAATTAACACCTCCACCCGACAATCTGGAACCTGAAAACGAATCTGCCGAATAGTTTCAGCAAAGATACTGGCTCCGCCATCAATTAAATCATCGCGAGTAACTGAAGTAACAACTACGTATTTCAATTTTAGCTGCTTAACTGCTAGGGCTACGCGTTCCGGTTCTTTTCTATCCACAAACAGTACAGGACCATCTCGAACTGAATGAAATCCGTCAACACAATTTGGAACGGCACAAAATCGACAGTTTCGGGTACAGAGATTACCAAGGATCATAAACGTAGCTGTACGCCGATTCCAACATTCCCCCAAATTAGGACACCCGGCACTTTCGCATACTGTGTGTAACCGATATTTTCGCACAATATTACGCACGTAGCGAAAATTCTCTCCAGAAGGCAATTTCACTTTCAGCCAATCGGGACGCCTTACATTATTGTTGCTGAGCATCTGTAAGATTTCACCTTTTGCCTTCGGTTAATTTTCGGCCAGGAATCTTTCGGCATCTATTGCTGCTATGCAACCAGACGCTGCCGCAGTAATGGCCTGGCGATAGGAAGAATCCTGCACGTCACCAGCAGCAAAAACCCCCTCTACCGAGGTCTTACTGCTTTTCCCTTGAGTAATAATGTAACCCCGGGCATCCATTTCTAACTGTCCTTTGAAAATCTGGGTATTGGGGGTATGGCCAATAGCAAGAAAAACACCGTCACATGGTTCCACCCAAATTTTACCGGTTTTGCGGTTTTTCAACCGTGCTCCTACTACCTTATTTTGATTGACATCCAAAATGTCATCTACTACTGAGTCCCAAATGAAATTAATCTTGGAATTAGCAAAGGCTTTTTCTTGCATAATCTTGGAGGCACGGAGCTGATTGCGACGATGTACTATCGTTACCTGAGAAGCAAATTTAGTAAGAAACAAGGCTTCCTCAATTGCAGAATCGCCTCCACCAATTACCAAAACTTTTTTGTCTTTAAAAAAGAACCCATCACAAGTGGCACAAGCTGAGACACCTTTCCCACGCAATCTTTGCTCCGATTCCAATCCCAACCAATTAGCAGAAGCTCCGGAAGCAATTATCAGAGCATCCGCAAATAACTCATCACTACTGGTTTTGACCGGAAAAGGTCGACTGCCCAAATCCACTGATTCAACGTAATTGTTCACGAACTGCGTGCCGAAGTGCTCTGCCTGACGTCGCATATTCTGAATCAACTGCGGGCCGGAAATAGCGTCAGGGAACCCAGGATAGTTTTCTATCTCAGTAGTAATCATCAATTGTCCACCTGGTTCGGCTCCCTCGATTACTAGTGGTTGTAATAAAGCACGAGCAGTGTAAATAGCTGCTGTTAATCCAGCCGGCCCTGAACCAATAATAACTACCTTGTGCCGATTCTGCTTGTCGTCCACCATATCTGCAAAGTCTCCTTCTTTTCCCAGGCTTCAAGATGGAATTTCCCTCAACGTTGTTGAGAGGTAAATCCAAAAAACCCTCTTGCGAGGGTTATCAATGTTTTACTATTTTCCCTTGTTCTGTCAAACTTCCATTATTTCTCGTTCTTTGTTTTCTAAAATTTCATCTACTTTCTTAATGTACTCATCTGTTAATTTTTGAATCTCATCAAGCTGATGGTGCAATTCATCTTCAGTAAGCTCGCCTTGCTTTTCTGCCCTTTTTAAATGCTCATTAACATCGCGTCGAATATTACGAATAGCCACTCGACCTTCTTCTGCCATTTTTTTCACCAAACGCACAAGTTCTTTACGCCGTTCTTCTGTAAGGGGAGGAATTGGGACTCGAATGACCTTACCATCGTTGGTTGGATTTAACCCTAAATCCGACTTCATAATAGCCTTCTCAATAGCACCAACCATGCTTTTGTCATAAGGCTGTATTGATAATAAACGTAATTCTGGTACAACAATGTTAGAAATTTGTCGCAGTGGTACTTGGCTACCATAATATTCCACCTTAATGTCATCAAGCAGAGAAGCTGTAGCTTTGCCGGTACGAATTTTTGCCAATTCTTCCCTTAAAGTCTCAAAGCTTTTCTGCATCCGCAGTTTTGCATCGTGATAAAATTCACTTTTCATGGTCGCCACCTATTACTTTTGTTCCCACGTTCTCACCCAATATGACTTTTTTAAAGTTGCCCCGTTTGGTCAAATTAAAAACCACAATCGGGAGATTGTTTTCCATGCAAAGAGTCACAGCAGTAGAATCCATCACCTTCAAACGTCGTTGGACTACATCCAAATAGGTGATAGTGTCGAATTTGGTGGCATTTTTAACCCGCTGGGGGTCGGCGTCATAGACACCATTTACTTTTGTTCCTTTAAAAATAGCTTTTGCCTCAATTTCAATAGCTCGCAAGGCTGCTGCCGTATCAGTAGTAAAATATGGACTCCCGGTACCAGCGGCAAAAATTACAATTCGTCCTTTTTCTAAATGTCGAATAGCCCGTCGCCTAATAAAAGGTTCGGCCAGCGCTGCTATCTGAATGGCAGATTGAACACGGGTAGTAATGCCCATTTTCTCCAAGATACTTTGCAAAGCTAATGCATTGATTACTGTGGCTAACATTCCCATCTGATCAGCCATTACTCGTTCGATTCCCTGAGCTGCTGCCGATAATCCCCGAAAGATGTTACCACCACCAATTACAATCCCAATTTCGACCCCTAAATTGCTAACTTCTTTGATTTCCTGAGCAATGAATTTTAGCACCTCAGCATCGATACCAAATTCTTTATCACCGAGAAGAGCTTCGCCACTGACTTTCAGCAAAATACGATTGTACTGCGGCTTCACTGACAATCCCTCTTTAAGACATGATTTACGTTTTGACACAAAAAAAAGCCCTGGTTAGGAGCTTTTTTACTTTTGCTGATCTTCGCCTAAGTGAAATCGCACAAAACGTTTGATCTGGATATTCTCACCCAGCTTTGCGGTAATTTCAGTAAGCACATCCTGTACAGTTTTTTCAGGATCGCGAATGTAACTTTGCTCCAACAGACAAACATCCTGGTAAAACTTTTCTACTTTACCCTGCACAATTTTTTCTACTACATGGTCAGGCTTCCCTGATTCCTTTGCCTGGGTACGATAGATTTCCATCTCACGTTCAATAATCTCTGGTGCCAGCTGTTCCCGGCTAATCACTAATGGATTAGATGCAGCAACTTGCATAGCCATATCACGAACAAAGCGTCGAAACTCACTAGTATTGGCTACAAAATCGGTTTCACAATTTACTTCGATCAGCACACCCAAGCGGCTTCCCGGATGAATGTAGGCGTCGATTATCCCCTCACCGGTTTCGCGAGTGCTACGCTTCTGTGCTGCTACTATGCCCTTCTTGCGAAGATATTCCATTGCCTTAGCAAAATCACCATTATTTTCTTGTAGTGCCTTCTTGCAATCCATTATGCCAGCACCAGTCTGTTCCCGCAACTGTTTCACCATTTCGGCAGAAACTTCCATCCTTGATTACTCCTTTAGTCTAAATAAATTAATCCCAACCTTCATGATTGAGGTTCTACTACTGCCTTCTGTTCTTCCTCAACTTCCGTTATTCTTTCGGCTTCGCTCAATCCCTCTAAAATTGCATCAACAAAAGCATGGGTAATCAATCCAATAGATTTGAAAGCATCATCATTTGCAGGAATTAAGAAATCGATGGGATCAGGGTCACAATTAGTATCGATCATAGCAAACACTGGTATTCCCAGTTTGTTTGCTTCAGACACTGCAATTGCTTCTTTTTTAGGATCGACTACGTACAACGCCCCAGGAAGTACGTTCATTTCTTTGAAACCACCAAGTACTTCTTCCATCTTCTCTCGCCGGCGTTCCAAACGCAACACTTCCTTCTTTGTCAGCTTTTCATAGGTACCATCCATGCTCATTTTTTCCAGATTCTTCAAATGCTTAATACTCTTCTTGATGGTGCTAAAATTGGTCAATGTACCTCCTAACCACCGATTTGTCACGTAGAACAT
>MZGM01000121.1 GCA_002085035.1 Candidatus Zhuqueibacterota bacterium 4484_219 | reverse complement strand
TACCCAAGCAAGTAGTGCAGCTACCTCAGGGGATGAATGTGTGATTTACACCTTTTCTCGCCAGTTAATGTGTCCGAAGTGTGGAATTACTTTTTTAGAACCTCACCCCCGGTTGTTTTCGTTCAACAATCCTTTTGGTGCTTGTCCCCGATGTCGCGGCTTTGGCGACGTGATTGAAATTGACCTGGATTTGGTAATTCCCGACAAATCTAAATCTTTACGTCAAGGAGCTATTGAGCCATGGAACACGCCGTCGAATTGTTACTATTATGAGTGGTTGGAAGAGGTTGCAGCAACGTACAATATGCCGATGGATGTTCCCTTTTATGCCCTTTCTCAAGAACATCAGAATTTGGTCATTAACGGTGATGGTTCTTTCCCTGGGGTACGGGGTTTTTTTGAGCACTTAGAGGAAAAGATTTACAAGGTTGGTGTGCGCGTTTTCCTTAGTCGCTTCAGAGGTTATGTGAGCTGTCCAGAATGTCACGGAACTCGTTTACGTCCCGAGGCTCTTTATGTCCAGGTGGGTGGATTGAATATCGGACAAATCAACAGAATGACCGTAAAAGAAGCCTTCGATTTTTTTAACAACTTGAGTATCACACCCTACGAAGAAGCGGTGGTTCATCAAGTTCTCACCGAAATTCGATTTCGTTTGCGGTATCTTCTGGATGTGGGATTGGGATATTTGACTCTGGATCGGCGGTCGGCTACTCTTTCTGGAGGTGAGGCACAACGAATCAATCTGGCTACGGCACTGGGGGCAAAACTGGCGGGCTCGCTTTACATTTTGGATGAGCCTACCGTGGGCCTACATCCTCGTGATACCCATCGCTTGTTACATGTTCTACAGATGTTACGCGATATCGGTAACACCGTGATTGTAGTTGAACACGATCGCGAGATGATCGAAAATGCCGATTACATCTTAGATTTGGGACCAGCGGCTGGTGTTCATGGAGGCGAAATAGTGTTTCAGGGAAATTTTCAACAGCTTTTACGAAGTTGTCACTCTATTACCGGCAGCTATTTTCGAGGTGAAAAAGAGATTCCGATCCCCTCACAGCGTCGCAAAGGCAATGGACACTTTCTCCATCTCCGAGGAGTTAGGGAACATAATCTTAAAAATATTAATGTGAAAATTCCTCTGGGATTATTTTGTGCTATCACAGGTGTTTCTGGTTCAGGAAAAAGCACTTTGGTGCATGATGTTCTCTATGCAGCGATCAAGCGGAAGAAAAACCAGTGGAAAAGACGAGTGGGTGAACATGATATTCTGATAGGTGATGAATATATTGATGATGCGATCTTGGTGGACCAATCCCCCATCGGACGCACACCGCGTTCCAATCCTGCTACCTATCTGAAGGCTTTTGATGGTATCCGTAAAGTGTTTGCGGAGACACGTGTTGCCAAGATGCGCGGTTACAAACCAGGGACCTTCTCTTTTAATGTAAAGGGGGGGCGATGCGAAATGTGTGAGGGTGCCGGTGTTGTGCAGGTAGAAATGCAGTTTCTTGCTGATGTTGCCCTGATCTGTGAGGCATGTAATGGAAAACGATTCAAAAAGTCGGTTTTAGAGGTAAAGTACAAAGGTAAAAATATTGACGAGGTGTTGAATATGACCATCGCTGAGGCCCTGACGTTTTTCAAAGATGTACCCTCAGTGGTTCGGCCTCTGCGATTGCTGGATGAGGTTGGTTTGGGCTACATGAAATTGGGACAGCCAGCTACTACCCTCTCTGGCGGTGAGGCACAGCGGGTGAAATTGGCTGCTCATCTGGCTGAGCGTCGTGGTAAACACATTCTCTACATTTTTGATGAACCTACTACTGGTTTGCATTTAGATGACATTTCCAAATTGCTACAGAGTTTCGAGCGATTACTTCGAGCGGGCAACTCTATTTTGGTGATTGAACACAATCTTGACCTGCTAAAATGCGCCGATTACATCATCGATTTAGGTCCAGAGGGTGGCGAAGAAGGGGGATGGGTGGTAGCTACAGGAACTCCCGAAGAGGTGGCACAGAACCCAAATTCACATACTGGACGTTTTTTGAGAGAATACCTTCATCATGGTATTGACAGTAAGGTCTCTGTTTTTCCTGCAAAAAATTATGGTTAAATTTTTGCCCAGAAAACAAAGATGTGATTGGTAATGCAGGCGTAAGAACAATTACCTTCTTCCTTCTTTAAAGAACTGCTCCAATCCTTTCATTAGCGCCTTGGCAATTTTCATTTGAAACTTATCAGTGCGCAATAATGCTTCCTGTTCGGGAATCATCATAAAAGCGGGTTCTACCAACACAGCCGGCATTTGTGACACCCGACACACAGCCAGATTGGCATAATAAAGACCGTGATCTGGTAATTTTAAAGTTTTTAGCAAACGGGAATGAAGGATTTTTGCCAGATGATAACTCTGAGGATGGTAATAATAGGTACTGACACCATTATGCTGGAATGGGTTGATACCATCGGGTAGAGCGTTATTATGGATGCTCAGTAGCACATCTGCATTGACAATAGCGGCAAACTTCGCTCGTGATTGAAGGGTAATCCCCTGGCGGTCGCTGCGAGTCATCAGGACAGTGGCGCCTTTTTTCTCCAATAATTTTTTTAGTTTGAGGGCAATGGCAAGATTTACTTTTCTTTCTTCCAGGCGGGTAGGACCCACGGCTCCCAAATCAGGATTATGGCCAGGGTCTAAGCAGACTACTCGCCCTTTAAGTGGGCTGCGAAAAAGCCCTCTGGCAATCTTGGGGGTGTGTTTGATGTCCAGCAATAAATTTGTACCATCATAATGAGACGCATAGCCCCATTGCTGTTTTTGATTGAGCCTAATTGTTAACTCGAATACCTCTCTGGCTGGCTGACTCCAACGGATTTCTCGTACTACAGGGCTGGTAAAATCATGACGAATCCAGTTGGTTGCGGCAGTAGCTCCCCAGATGCGCAGCCTTAATTCCGCCGGGTCTACCGATTGTTCGACATGGAACGGCAACCGCTGTTGCAATGGAATATGCACCCTGGTAAAACAACCTCGATTTTCTGTGCGCACAGTGGAGACAATGCTGCGAGGTAACAAAGTGCCTGAAGGTAGCCAGCGAAAATCTCCGTCTGCAATCCAGGCGTCTTCGCTATCAGAAAGTTTAGCACGCCAAAAATTTCCCCTGCGTCCGGTGAGGTGCAATTTCGTCCCTGGTGGTAAGAACAAGTAGTAAACCCCATTTGGTCCCGTGCGCAACACCGTTGTTTCTGTACTCAATTCCGCCACCTTAGGCACAGGTGAATGATCGATACTAATATCGCCATAGGCAAAATCCAGGGATTGACCATTGGGATGAATCAAACGGCAGTAGATTGGCTGATTTGTGGCTGTGTCACCGGGTTGAATGATGTAGACCCCGGTATAAATTCCGGAAGCTTCGATGGTATCCACATCCGGGTGGTTACCAAAAACTGCTGTGCCCCAATAGAGCTGTGCCTGGTGAGATTTTTCCTGCATCTGAATCCATTCAGCCAAATCTCCAAGGTGGAAATAGGCCTGGCACCCGGGGGTACCCCTGAAGGATACCTCTAACACATCCCCTGGCTGCAAAATCCAGAGCTGTTGGGGCTGGAAGGAATCGGCTGCCAGAGTGTCAGGGGGGAATGGTTTGGGTGGTAGAGAGAGCTGTACAGGCCAATCCAACAGTACAGTATCTTGATTTACTATCGCCTGACAGTGAAACACAAATTCTTCCCCTTCTGTTCGAGGTTGAAGAGGCAAAAAAGCCAAAAAGGCACCATTAGAATGGAGTGGTACGGGAAATCCATTGATTGAAAATTGTGCATTAGCTGGCTTGACGTTACCAAAAATAAAGGTAGAATCAGTGGCAGTTACTGCCTGATGACGTAAAGGGTAAACAACGTCAATTTTGATTTGTCCCAGGGCTGGGGGTATCCACAAAGAAGTAATCAAGATAAAAATAATAGTACTCTTCTTCATTGCTGGTTTCCTCAAGTTGCAATCACCAAAGAAGCAGCTTTAAACCTTTATTGTTTCAAAATCGTGAATTTTGTCTGCTACCTGGCCGGGCAAAGTAGGCAAATAGCCAGGGTTCACAGTTTTTGACAACTAACTCTCATTACAAATGACATTAGATTCTGGGAACTAAATATTAAACATTGGGTACTGGTTATGAACTAAATTGACCTTCCCATTTCCTGATCCCAATCAATATCCAATTCCCACATCAAGCCACTATTCATCAATAATCATTGTCGGCGGCGAATTACCCTCAGCAAAGTCGTTACTCTCTTTGCAATAAACGGCATAGGGATATACACCTGCTTCGATATTCGACACTGTCAACGTTTGTGTCCATTGATTTTTCTCATCCAGGTCAAAAACCCGATTATCTTCTCCGAATAGATTTCCATGTGGGATCAAAATGGTGGCGTCTTTATTATTTACGGTCTTGAACTCCACACTGTCGCCCCGGTTTAAAATCAAATATCCAGGAACAACAATATTTCTACATGAGCGACTAATTACCCTTACCTTGTGTGTTGTTTGCTCTCTCATAATCCCATCCTCCTTTTTGTGTTTTTTGGTTGAGACAATTTGAAATAAACTAAATGCGTGTTTGTTATTTTATCCCTCCTTTCACTAAAACATGTATAGAGTTCCGCAAAATAGACAACTTACATCTTAAATTAATGGTAGTCGCAACCTTTAGGTTACGTAAGCCACTATAAATATAGAAATTATGACTTGCGGGCTGAAGCCTGCGGCTACCAATTTTCGCATTTTGCAGAAGTCTGCATAAAGTTCGTCTTTTGGGGGTGAAAGAGACATTTGGTAAATTTCTATAGCTAACTTTCCGGCAGGTCCGAAATATTCACCTACTTTTGCTCTTTAGCATCCGGTATCTATCCTCAATCAAGACCAAGATTCACTATTCCAGCTCACTTATGACCTCAATTATAGAAATTCCGAGACATAAATTTATTGGATTACTCCATACACTCTCACGGCTCTTTTTTACTATCCTCTACCAGTCGC